>NZ_JAYGHE010000059.1:0-38424 GCF_034931145.1 Nostoc sp. UHCC 0252
GAGGGATAATATCTTGTAGTACATTAATCAGCAGGTTTAAAAACAATAATTGGGACTCTGAGAGTTGATTTTCTAAGTTATTTTGATACAATGGAGGTAACATTTTCAACAGATAGGTCTTCTTGACAATAATTGACCTATCTTTTTCTACCATAATTTGGTCAAACCTTTATACAATCTGCAATGTGGGCTGCATGTCGCCCCCTCAGTATTTTCTCAGAAATGGTAAATCTTCCAAAACTGGATGTTCCCAGTTATGGTTCCAGTAGCGGCAAAGTTATGGGTAAAGTCACAATGCGGTTTCTAGCCTTTTCTAATGCCTTAAAAAGTTGTCAGCAGTAAGGGCAATTTATGAATTACCCCTACTGGAAAATCAAAGTTTGGGCTATTTTTTGCGTAAGTACTGAGTAGAAAAACGACTTACGTTAGTTTACTGCTGGTTCAGGGTTTGATGAATTTGTTTGGTTTTGAGCTAAAGGTTTCCAGTAGCTGGCAATCAAAGCAACTATGAGCCACCAGAGAGTATTAACTTCAGGACGATACCAGACGGTATCTACAGTTCCGTGAGCTAGCATACCTAACAAAATAGCGATCGCCCCAATTAACCAAAATCCTTCTCCATTTCTGAGTTGTCGCAATCGTCGCATTTGCAAAAGTGCCGTATTCAATGTGACAATTATCAGCCAGAGAAAGCAAGCTAAACCAACAAAGCCAGTTTCTACAGTTACCTCAAAGAAAATCGAATAAGCACTCAAAGCAGTAAAACGAGGGCGTTGGTAGAGGGGATAAACTTTATTAAAAGAGTTGTGACCAGGGCCAATGCCGAAAATCGGGCGATCGCGAATCATCTCAAAGACAGCATCCCAGACATTTCGGCGAAAATTATTACTGCTATCTTTGCGATCGGCAAAAATACTCAACACTCTCTGGCGGACTGGCTCTATAAATATCACCGCTAACAGTAATATCCCGATTAAACCTCCTAAGACAATGGGTAGCGACCAAGTACGCCAAAAAGGAGGCATTTCTACACTTTTCCAAAAAACTAGCAATCCCATCGCTGCCAAAACCCCCACCACGAGTCCAATCCAACCGCCACGACTAAAAGTTAGGATCAAGCAGGCAGTATTGACAATAAACATTGTTAATGCTAGAGCTTTTTTGAGCCAGCTTTGCCATGCAAAAATTGCCACTAAGCTAAAAATTACTGCTGGTAAGAGATATCCAGCCAATAAGTTAGGATTGCCTAAATAACTGTAGACTCTTGTAGTCTTAGACAGAGGAGATTCAGGATCAACCCAAGTTGCCAGTGCTGTGGCTCCAAAAAACCATTGCCGCAATCCATAGACACTGACAATTAACGATATGTGCAGATAAAGAACGATAATCCAAGATCGGAGGCGAGGCGACCTTAATACCCTGGCACAAAGGGTAAATAGTAGCAAATATAAGGTCAAGGTTGCCAAGTCGCTAAGTGCCGCCTTTTTTACTGGTGATAATGCTGTTGCGATTACAGCAATTCCCCAGTAAAGCAATACCAGTAGGTGAATGGGAGTGACTGACGAGACATTTGCTGGTGTGGCTTCATCAGATAAAGTCAACAATAGCCAGAATCCTACACAAGCCACCAGTAACAAACCTATCAACGTACTCGAAGCGAAAGGCGCAAGGGCATATATTAAACTGAGTAAAGCCGCTGCGATCGCATCTCCCCACTGCATTAGGATGCTGGTTTGCCGCCAAGAACTTAAGAGTCCCACCAGATAACGGTGTACGTAACTGGTAGCAAGATAGTCTTTGAGCGGTAAAGATGATAAAGTAAATCGTTGCCAGACTAAATTCATAAAAAACATTGCGATCAATTAGCCTGCCGACGCAGAACTTGGAATTGATCATAATGCCTATGACCATAAAAAGGTAATAATGGAAATTGAATATTGCGTAATGGCGCTCCTATTCCTAACCATCAGCCACTACCTTTAATTCAGCCATACTGAGTTTTTTCAACAATCAAATATGAGTCCTAAAGTAAGTCAGCATTAAAAAATCAAGCTATGTGACGAAATGTAAAATTAGCAATTAGCTAAGAAATTTGTAATTCCATAGTTTTTACAAAACTAAATATACATGGGTTTTATTGTGCCGACTTACTTATTAGATGAAAATACCTCTTTCTCAATCCCCAATTCCCAAGATTAGACATCACTAATTGCTTCTGAAGCCGTCGCCAGTTGTAGTGGCAAAGAAAGCACATAACGATACCCTGATTCTGGTGAACTTTGAATCAAAATTTGCCCCCCGTGCAACTCTGCGAGTTGACAACTTAGCAATAGACCCAAGCTTTCACGAGAAAGACTTCCATTTGATTTAGCTAAATTTATACCCGAACTAGCAGGAAAGAAATTTGAATGGGAATCACTCAAGTTTTTTGAATTGTCTACTGCTACTGATGAAGTATCTAGTTGCTTCTGGTTTTCTGTATGAGTATTGTAAGTTGCTACTTCACCTGTCAACTCCAGCAACGACAATGAATTGAGGCGGAAGTACGGATCAACTTCAGTTATGCCATCCCCCAACCAAGGATGGGAAACCCAGATAGTAATATTGAGTGTATCTTCCTTGTAAGATACATGAATACGAACAATGCTACCTGTTGCCGAAAGTTGAATTACACTGAAAACCAGGTGATAAAGGATTTGTCGCACCTTGTCTTTATCTAAAGGCCAAATACGATTGCGTCCTGGTTCTATAGAGAGGCGAATATCTTGCTCACGCCGATTAGCTACTTCTTCTAGGGTATTGATAGCTTGTTGGCATAGCATTTCAATATCCACAGGAGCGAGATTTAGCACAGTTGAGTTATCATCCATAGCTCCTAGTTCGGTAATTTCGTTTACTAAAGAGAGTAAGTACCGTCCACTATGTTGGATAATTTCTAAATATTCTCTTTGCTTAGTTGTCAAAGGCCCATAAATTTCGCGTCCTAAAACACCAGCCATACCGAGTACAGATGTTAAGGGCGTGCGTAACTCCTGAGTTAGTTGACCCAAAAGTTCCAACTTCAGTTGCTTGGTAGAAACATCGCTATCTTTAGTGGGCGTGGCGATTTTAATCTCAGGGTTGCGTTCGTCATTGAGTGAAAATATAGGAGGTATGGCGGAAGTACTTGATTCAAGTTTCCCTTGCAAGAGTCGGTTACGCTCAAATTCACTCATGCTCCAACGAGCTATAATTTGTAAAAATTCAATATCTCGGGTTGTAAAATTGCGCGGCGCTAAATCCATCACCGCCAATGCACCCAAACAATTGCCATCAGCATCAATCAGTGGCGCTCCTAAGTAAGCACGAATACCATAATCCTGCACTAACTTGCTGTTAGCAAGCACTGGATCTGTAAGTTTATGTGTATCATTAATCACAAAAACTTGAAGGCTCTCTACTACCTGAGTGCAGAAAGATTCTCTGCGTGACAGTTGGCGACTTTGTGCCAAATGATTCATTAATCCCAGCCTAGATAAGCCTACCGATGACTTGAACCAGTGACGCTCTTGATCTACAAATCCCAATATGGAAATTGGTGCTTCCAAAAAGTGGGCAGCAGTCTGTGTAGCTTCTTCAAAAACCGGAATCGTTTCTGGTTGTCGCAAACCTAAATCTGACAAAGCTTTGAGGCGTTGTTGTTCTCTTGATTCATGAGAATCCCAACCATCCTTTAGGGCAAATAATTTGTTTTCAGGCTCTACCATTGCCACTGCTACCTTAATAATTTCTCGATATTGTAAATTGATATAAGCCCTATTTCTGGGTTATCAATTGCTATTGTTAAGCATTCCCTAATTTTGCCTCTGACAAACAAATTTGGGGCAAAAATTTTTTATCCCTTACATTAAGTCGGCGACGCGGTATCTACAGGTTACTAGTTACTGATGCTAAATATTCTTTATTTAGCATTAGTGTAGCCTTTATTGCTTGGGATTTTAGAACCAGACTGCGTTAGATTTCGATTCAGCCAGGGTAAGCTAATGCTAAGGATACAATACAAAGGGGTTGTTATTCTTTATGTATGCAAGGAAAAATTATCACCAGCCTGTTCAAAGTATATTTACTGACAAATATTATATGTGTGTAGTTTTTATAGCAATAATTACTAATGACAGTTAGCACTAATGACTGACAATGCTAGATAGTCTATATAAGTTTCGATCTAATAGATTGAAGCTATTACAATTTCATACTGAAAATTGTGTAGAGTTTTTTATTTTTCCATCTGAAGAAAGATTTTTTGAGTACAACTAGTAATGAATAAAATGGCTATTAAAGTTCCTTTTGTAGACCTGAAGTTACAACACGAACCAATTCAAGCGCAGTTAAAAGATGCAATCCAATCTGTATTGGAACAGGGAGATTTTATTTTAGGGCAAGCACTGTCAGATTTTGAAGCAGCATTTGCGGCAGTATCGGGGGCAGCTTATGGGGTTGGTGTTGCATCAGGAACAGATGCGATCGCTCTCGGATTGCAAGCGTGTAATATTGGTGCTGGTGATGAAGTTATTTTACCAGCAAACACCTTTGTCGCCACCTTGATTGGGGTTATACGGGCTGGTGCGAAGCCAATTCTGGTAGATTGCGATCGCCAAACAGCTTTAATTGATTTAGAGGCAGCAGCAAAGGCAATTACACCTCAAACTAAAGCAATTATCCCTGTACATCTCTATGGTCAAATGGTATCGCCACACGAACTAATAAACTTTGCTGATACCTACAAACTACTAATTTTTGAAGATGCCGCTCAAGCACACCTCGCCCAAAGAGATGGATATTACGCGGGTTCAGTCGGAATAGCAGCAGCTTTTAGTTTCTATCCCAGTAAAAATTTGGGAGCATTTGGCGATGGGGGAATGCTGCTAACACGAGATTCAGATGTAGCCCAGAAGATGGTGCGTTTGCGAAATTATGGTGCATCACAAAAGTATTTTCATACTGAACCAGGTACAAATAGCCGCTTGGACACTTTACAAGCAGCAATTTTGCACCAAAAATTACCATATTTGCCACAGTGGAACCGCGATCGCTTGACTATTGCCCAACAATATGATGAAGAACTAGCACCCTTGGCAACTACTGGGATTATCCCTATGAAAAACCAAAGCGGTACAGGACACGTTTATCATCTTTATGTGATTAAAATTGATGATTCTTGCCCAATAGAACGCCAGCAACTCCAAGACAAACTCACAGCAGTAGGAATTCAAACTGGTATTCACTACCCAATTCCTTGTCACCTCCAACCGGCATTCACCAACTTAGGCTATCAGCCTGGAGATTTTCCCCAAGCCGAAAAGTTGTCGCAGCAAATATTATCATTACCGATGTATCCTGGATTGAGCAGTAGCCAAGTAAAAGAAGTTGTAGCTGCGATCGCTCATGCAGTCTCAACAACTTCTAAAGTAGATGAAACCTCCACTGCTGACCTGGGCAGCGTGGTAGCCTGATATTAATTCATACCTAATGTGCATCTAAACAATTAGACATTTGTCCTTTGTCAGTTGTCCTTTGCAAATGACTAATGACCAATGACCAATAACCAATGACCAGTGACTAATAAAAATCATGGTACTCCAGCAACAGCTTAAAAACAGAAACGCCTCAGACTTATTAAATCTAGCTATTATAGGTGTTTTGCTGCTACTTTATGCACCTATATTGCTACATTGGTTGGATGGTTGGCTGCATAAAAATATCAGTACAGAACACGAATATTTCAGCCACGGAATTATTGGTTTACCATTTGCGGCTTATCTCGTCTGGATGAACCGGAAAAAGTGGAAACGTTTACCAGATACAATGTATCCTTTAAGCGTTGTTTTATTGTTATTTGGGGCAATATTTTATCTTAGCGGTGTTACAGAGTGGGTTAACCTTTCCTTGCCTGTTATCCTAGCAGGATTATGTTTGTGGTTTAAAGGAATAGCAGGTTTGCGATCGCAAGGATTCCCCCTATTGCTAGTATTTTTGGCAACCCCAACAGCAATGCCCTATCTCATTGCCCCCTATACCTTGCCTCTCCAAAGCTTCATCGCTGGCACAGCAGGCTTCATACTGAATCAATTTGGTATGGACGTAACCGTAGATGAAATAAATCTCTACGTGGGAGGGCGAATTGTAGAGGTAGCGCCCTATTGTGCGGGGCTGAAAATGTTGTTTACAACTCTCTATGTTGGCTTGATGCTGCTTTATTGGACAGATGCTTTGTCTTCACGGCGCACAACTATATCGTTTTTATCTTTTGCTGTAATTATTAGTACTACTGCCAATATCATTCGTAATACTTTACTGACCTTCTTTCATGGCACAGGTCAAGAAGGAGCTTTTAAATGGCTGCATGACGGTTGGGGTGGCGATCTTTACTCGGCTTGTATGCTGGTGTCATTAGTACCCTTACTAAATTGGATTAATAATTATTTTTCCGCATCCCCAGAAACTGAGCAAGAAGCAGAAAGTTAGAAAAATTGGGGATTGGGAATTGGGGATTGGGAATTTGGAATTCGGTATGGCTCAAGAATCAATAAATAGTTCTTTTTCCCCTACTTTCCCTGCTCCCCCTGCCTCCCCTGCTCCCTGCCCCCTTGCCCCCTGCCCCCTGCCCCCTGCTCCCTGCTCCCTGCCCCCTGCCCCCTGCTCCTTAATCTACTCATAAATATTACTGAACTCATGGCGTGATTTTATGAAGTAAAATTTTGCCTAAGTATTACAAATTTTTACTGATGATTTCCTTCTCCAAGTTTTTCAAGGAAAACCAATTGAGTCAGGTAGCAGCACTTTTATTACTGTTACTACTGCTAGCAATAGGAGGGGTTCCTGGATACCTGACAGGAAAGTGGCAATGGAAACAGCCAGCACCTGTTACCACTCTCAACAAATTAAAACAGATCCGTAACACTGGGTTAGCCGTTTCTGGGTGGCAAACTATTGAACAAGGAGAACAGCAAATTGGTGAGCATAAATGGTCTTTGCAGGTAATGAAAAAAGAAGGTTCGCAATCCCAAGCAATCCTGCTTTTACTGCCGCAAAATGGGCCTATGGATCAACCAGAGGTAGAGTGGACAGATGTTAACGGCTGGGGAAGGTCACGTTGGGGAAAGTGGGATATAGCGCAATCTCGTTCTGCCGAATTTACTGTTAAACCGCCTGCAAAGTTGCCTTCTAATGCCATAACTAAAGTAGAAGCTAGGTTCTTTCGTGCTGCCACACCACAGCAAACCTTTGCTGTTTTGCAGTGGTACGCAATGCCAAATGGCGGAAATCCATCACCTTTCCATTGGTTCTTGGCGGATCAATTGGCCCAGTGGCGTAAGCAACGCACTCCTTGGGTAGGCGTAAGTATTCTGATTCCAATAGAACCTCTAGGGCAGATAGAAACATCTTGGCCTTTAGCCCAGTCTATAGGGGAAACAGTACAAGCTACATTGATGGTAAGCGCTTTGTAAAGTTTGTTACACCTGCATTTATGCAGAAATTCATCATGAGTGTTTCTATAATTAGATTTAGCCTGAAACTCAGCTAGCTAAAAGATGTTAAGAATATAAAGTTCTACCGATTATCTTCAAAGTTGCATAGAACAAGGGGATCTTGCCCCTTGTTCTATGCAACTTCACAAAGAATTGGTATTAAAAATTAAATTTAGCAAAATTCTTCTCTTCTTATTGGCAAATACTGGCAGATATAAGAGATATGTAGGACATTTTTAGAGTAGAATAACCACTCGGCGCTACTAATTTTTTATCAGTATTTTATTTTCTGCACCGATGTTTATAGATCCCAGTTCTTATATGCGTGGATTCAGCGCCTTGTGTTTTGTCAGTCTTCAAGTAGGAGTTTTCTTAACAACACCTATCCAACTTGTTGTTGCCCAGCCTTTTCCACCTCAAGGACAATCACCAAGGCAACCCCCCTCGCCTGTACCAGGTACTGAGTTCGTACCTCCAGGTGCAAATGATGAAATTTCTCCCCAACTCAGCCGCTATCTCTTGGGGCCGGGAGATGTAGTTGGCGTTACGCTTCAGCGTCCTCCTGGCCCATACCGCTTAGGAATAGGAGATGGAATTAGCGTTTCGGTTCAGCGCTTTCCAGATTTGAGCTTTCAAGCTTTAATCAACCCAGAAGGTAACATTGTTGTGCCGCTACTAGGAACAGTGTCATTACAAGGTTTAACTTTAGAAGAAGCTCAAGAAAAAATTCGCTTGGGTTTAAATCGTTATGTGGTTGATCCGGTAATAGTTTTAGGTTTAGCAACACAGCGTCAAGATTTAGCTTTTCAAGCTGTAATTAGTCCAGAAGGCAATATTGTAGTGCCGCAAGTGGGAACGGTGTCATTACAAGGTTTAACATTAGAAGAAGCTCAAGAAAAAATTCGCTTGGGTTTAAGTCGCATTGTCCCAGATCCAATTGTAGTAGTATTTTTGGCAGGGGCGCGACCAGTTCAAGTTACCATTAGTGGGGAAATATTTCGACCAGGAATTTATCCGATTAATTCAGCAACGCCCCGTGTTGCTGATGCCTTGCTAGTATCTGGTGGTTCAACGTTGAATGCAGACCTGCGGCAAGTTCAAGTCCGCCGCAAGTTAATCGATGGTTCCGTGATTTCACAAACTATTGATTTATATGCAGCACTGCAAAATGGCGGTTCAATCCCTAATTTACGCTTACAAGATGGAGATGCAATACTCATCCCCCGTCGTGAAGTTGGTAATGATGACGGTTATGACCGCAATTTAGTAGCACGTTCATCCTTAGCTACACCACAGATTAGAGTCCGAGTTTTAAATTACGCTGCGGGAGGTGTTTCCATTCAAGCACTGCCTAACGGTAGTACATTTGTGGATGCTTTAGGAGGAGTAAATCTCGATACTGCTAATTTACGAGATATCGCTCTGGTTCGTTTTGATCCTGAACAAGGTAAAGCTGTTACTCAAAAACTGGATGCGAAAAAAGCTCTAGGAGGCGATGCATCTCAAAATGTGGCGCTTCAAGATAATGATGTTATTGTTGTTGGTCGGAACCTCATCGGTAGAATTACTAATTTCTTGACTACTATTACCCAACCCTTTTTCAATGTCCAATCCTTTCTCCGGTTTTTTGACGGCTTCGGTGGCAGGTAAAATTAGTGGCTCTAAAAGAAGGATACAATCTAGAAATAGTTTGGAGTGGAGGAAGCCACATATCTAAGTTGTTTTTGAATTGATTAAAATATTGAAGATACTAATTTAGATATACAGTAGGAAGTTAATAGCGCCCTTGCCTTGGATGAAAGCCACTATCTTTAGTTTGGTGCTTCCTAAATTTTTATTTTTTTTAGCGCAGCATTAGAGAGTCTGCGAACGTCATTTTTAATTTTGAATTGGAGCGAAGCGACCATGACCCCACCAATTATTAAGCGCTATCTTATTGCTTTTGAAAAATACAAATGGATTGGATTAGCTAGTTTTGGTTTAGTGGTTGTGGGGTCAACAGTGGTAGCTATGCAGCCAGAGCCACCTACCAACTACATAGCATCTGGCGCACTAACCTATGGCGGCCCACCGGTTTCTTTCTCAACAACTGGTACTCAAATCCAACAGCAAGGAAAGGAACTGAATGAAGAAGTTTTATTATCAAACCAGATAATTGCGACAGTAGCACAGAAAGTAAATATAAAACCGAAACAACTTGGTACAAATATTGTGCTTAGTTTACCTAAAAAAAACCCCAGGACTGGAGAATTAGAAACAAGTATTTTTGAACTGAAATATGTAGATAGTGACCCAAAACGAGCCATAGAAGTATTGGCGGAATTGATGCAATCAATGATTAAGTTGAGCGGTGACATCAATACTGGGCGATTACAAGCAATTATTCAAAAGATTAACGATCGCTTACCACAAGCTAAACGGGAATTGCAAGTTGCTGAAAAGAAGTTGGAACAGTACGATCGCATCGAGCGAACAGCAATATTGGCAGCAGAGAATGGCAGCTTGTTAAGCGCCATTACTGCTAGCCAAAATCTACAACGGCAAATGCAATTAACTATTTCTGGCGTTGATGGTCAAGTTCGCAGTTTACAAAATAAGTTAGGCTTAACAGTCGGACAGGCTTATGTTTCTTCTGCTTTGAGTGCCGATCCAATTATTGGGAATTTACGAGCGCAAATTTATCAAAGTGAGGCACAAATGGCTGTACTCAAAAAAGATTTGCGACCAGGACACCCAACGATGATTCAGTTGCAGCGTCAAAAACAAGCGTCTGAAGAATTGCTGCGACAACGTGCGGCTGAGGTATTAGGTGGTGATGGTGCGGCGGCTCCGCTTCAGGGTAGCGTTGCAGGTATTCGCACCCAAAGTAGCTTAGATCCTGCCCGCCAGCAATTGGCAAACCAAATGGTGTCTTTACAAACCCAAAAGGAGACACTACAACAACAGCTAGTTCAAGAAATCCAACAAGAAGCACGACTACGGCAAGAGTATTCTCTGATACCCAATAAACAATTAGAGCGATCGCGTTTAGAACAAGAGGTTGGACTCAAAAAAGCCATCTATGACCAAATGCAGGTGAAGCTAACCGATGCTAGAACCGCAGAGGCAGAAACTACCAGCAGCCTCAGCGTTGCCAGACGACCTACAGCTGCTGTCGATATCAAACCCCCTAAGAGTGTACCTATTACCCTTGCTGTGGGCGGTTTCTTAGGTGCGATAATTGGTGGCGGAGTGATATTTTTACTGGGATCGCTGGAAGGGACTTTCAAAACCAGGGAGGATATCCGCGAAAGCCTCAAGCAACGGGAAGTGGCTCTGTTGGGAGAATTGCCTTTAATGCCAGTTGATGATTTGCCTCCAGAAGCAGTGCCAGCAATACTTTCCGGTGATTCTCCTTATTTAGAATTTTATGAGAAGTTCCGCAGTAATCTGCGCCGGATTGGTGGTAAAAATTTAAAAGTAGTGTTGATTACTAGCACTGGTAGCCTAGAGGGTAAGACGGCAAGTGCTTATAACTTGGGTATAGCTTCTGCTCGCGCTGGCAAAAGAACCTTGATTATCGAAACAGATTTGCGATCGCCTTCCCGTTGTACATCTTTAAATGTAATTCCTGACCCCGAAGCCACAATTGAACCCCTACGTTATTACGCTAACTTAAGTGAGTGTATCCGTTTAGTCCCTGACGTAGAAAATTTATACATTCTTCCCAGCCCTGGCCCTGTGCGGCAATCTGCTGCTATTCTTGAATCTAGCGAAATGCGGCGGTTGATGGAAGATGTGCGCGAACGCTTTGATTTAGTTATTTTAGATACTAGCCCTCTCAGTATATCCAACGATCCTTTGTTAATCCAACCCTACAGCGATGGAATCGTATTAGTGGCGCGACCACACTACACACAAGAAAATATGCTAGGCGAAGCGATCGATCAATTGGTGGAAGCGGAACTGGGATTATTGGGAGCAATTATTAATGGTGCTGATATCATCGTTTCTGTACCTGAACAATTTGCAGAAGCACCAACATTTATATCTGAGGTAAACGAATCTGAAGGAGTTTCGGCGACTGCCAACAAAAACTAATAGTTTTCCAATAAAGAAATTTAAACGCATAGGTACTTCGCCTTCCCATAAGGTAGGTAAGCAAAAGATACGCAGAGGTTTGATAGCGAAAAATTATTTGCTATGAATTTAGAAAATGGTGTATTAGTCGCGCCTAAACAAGCCAAATAGGGGAGCAAGGATTATCCCAAAAGCAAAACCACCGATGTGTGCCCAGTAAGCAACTCCACCAGTTTGTACAGTCATGTTAGCGGCTGTTTGGAGAGTAGCTAGACCAGAAATTATATTCTGCACAACAAAAAGTCCAATTATTACTAGTGCTGGAACTCTGATTGTGGTGATGAAAATCCCCAAAAATACTAAGGTCATGACTTTAGCGTGGGGAAAGCGAATAATGTACGCACCCAAAACGCCAGAAATTGCACCACTTGCTCCCAAGGAAGGAATTTCAGAATTCATCCCAATAAACCATTGGCATAAGGCAGCTAAAGCACCACATGCCAAATAAAAAATTAGATATTTGGCATGACCCAATCTATCTTCAATATTGTTGCCAAAAACCCAAAGAAACACCATGTTTGAGATTAAGTGCCACCAACCACCGTGTAAAAATTGTGACGTAAATAAAGTTATCCATTCTTCACTCCAATTGGTGGTTAACTGTTGAGGCACTACCGCATACTGGTTAAAAAACTGACTCAATTGTTGTGCATTTGACAGGCTTATCTCGTGAAGAAAAACTACAATATTCATGCCAATTAACCCGTAGGTGAAATACGGGGTAATTCGCGTCGGATTTTCATCGTAGAGGGGAAACACAGGTGTTTTTCCTAAATTATTGGCTAATTGCAATATAACTTGTAAGGCTGGCAGTTGCGAAGCTTAGATAATTTCACCTTTTTAACCAATTAGCCTGATTGACAGCCCTGAAGAATTACTGATACCAAGCTTCTTCCTGTGATTTATCGTTAAACAAACCCAACAGTGGGCCGAGAATTGCCCCAAAGATAAACCCGCCTGCATGTGCCCAGTAGGCAATACCACCGCTTTCCATACCGATGTTAGTACGTGTTTGGAGACTAGCTAGCCCGTAGAAGGCTTGTTCGAGAAACCAAAATCCCAAAAAGAAATATGCCGGGACACGGAAAGTCGGGAAGAAAAAACCTAAAGGTACTATGCCGAGAACTTCGGCGTTGGGAAAGCGAAGAATATACGCTCCTAAAACGCCTGCGATCGCACCACTTGCACCCAAGGATGGAATGCTAGAATCTTGAGCGAAGAACCACTGTGTTAATGATGCCAAAACACCGCAAGATAAATAGAACAGTAAATATTTGGCATGACCTAGCTTATCTTCAATGTTGTTACCAAAAATCCAGAGAAACAGCATGTTGCCAGCTAAGTGCAAGAAACCGCCGTGCAAAAATTGCGAGGTAATCAAAGTTGCCCACTCTGGCACTGGTTGATGTAAAGAGACACCAGCAAAGCTTAAAGTCAGTTCTCGTGGAACGACAGCCGCAAGATGCAAAAATCCATTTAATGCTTGTGGCGGAAGATTTGCTTCATAAAGAAAAGCGAGGACATTGGCAGCAATTAGCCCATAAGTTACATAAGGCGTGATTTTTGTCGGATTATTATCTCTAATGGGAACCACGGGCGTTTTTCCTGATTTTTTAAGGCACAAGCTCCACAATACTGAATACTTTAAGTAGTTTCTTCTACCTCATGGATGGATCTCGCTTTCATTAAGTAAATAATTAGTATTTATATTTATGAGTCAGCGATCATGTATTGAAGAAGAATTCAGAAGTCAGAATTCAGGAGTCAGAATCAATTAGTGGGGGATTCAGACCCGCCACTACGAAAGTTGACCGCTAAATATGCAGATTTAGCGGGGGTATTAAACCCGCTTATTCATCCACCAAGTCGTACAGAAAACATTGCTGAATTCTGACTCCTGACTCCTGAATTCTGTTTGATAAACGTACACTTAGAGTAAACTGCTGCTTGACCGCACAATTTATTCTGCTCATCCAAAAGATTCCAGAGGATGCCATCTTGGATCTCAAAGCGTTTACCAGTGCTAGTGATCCGCACACCAGAAAAATAACTAAAGCCTTTAGTTGCTGCTTCTGATAATAAGCGATCGCGTTCTTCCTGCACTACCTCTTCAGCTGACTTCCGGGAAGGCATTCTAGTAAAATCTTCCCAAGAAACCTCCCATAGTTCTAATGCCTTGCGATTGCCGTAGTTAAAAATTGGATCGGTCTCAGTGCCATGAGAAACTAAGGCAAAGGGCGCTTCAAATAGCGCTTGTGCTGTTTCAAGTGGAGAACCATTTATATCCAGTAAAGAATTTTTTGTCCAATACTGAAAACTATTTATTAAGTATTGGCTGTGGAAAATAATTGCTTCTTGCTGCCAAGGAAATTCAATCACGCTAGTCATGGGAAAGTGGAAATATAACGCCAAGCATTTAGTATGACAAAACTTGACTCGTTTTAGAGGTTGTTTTAAAAGTATTTGGCTGTGATGTTAGGCACTAACTGATCCCCCTAGCCCCCCTTAAAAAGCTATCCATTACCCACATCTTTCTTAACATAAAGGTTGACAAAATCGAGGAATTGTATCTTGGTTACTTCTGACCACATTAGAAATTACCCATCTTGAAGATGTGAAGAAGTATGTGCAATGGTATTGTTATCGGTGGTTAATTGAACGTTATCATTATGTCTTAAAAAGTGGTTGTGGAATTGAAAAGTTACAACTTAAAACGGCGCAAAGATTAGAGATGGCTTTAGCTACCTACAGTATAGTTGCTTGGCGTTTGTTGTGGCTGACTTATTTAGCTCGTTGTTCACCAGATGCCAGTTGTGAACAAGTTTTAGAAACTCACGAGTGGCAAATTCTCTATGCCACCGTACATCATCAACCTTATCCTCTTAAATCGCCACCGACGCTGGCTGAAGTTGTCGATTTGATTGCTCGATTAGGTGGTTTTTTGGGTCGAAAAGGTGATGGTTCTCCAGGTGTAAAAGTTCTCTGGCGTGGATTGAGCCGATTACATGATCTTGTTCAAGGTTGGCTTGTTTGTCAGTCTCTTATGGTTAATTAATCATCGCCTCATCCTGTCAGCTTGTTTCGATGTTCAGCAGAAATGAATTCTATAAAATCAGACTTTTGTGAGCTTCTGTTTCTTGTCATATTCATTTTCTAGATTCACTGATAATTTTTTTGTCTCCTTACCCAGCACAACCGCTTTCTTTTGTCAAATTTCATGTTAAGAAAGATGTGGGTAATGGATAGCTTAAAAAGGGGAGATTTTAAGCATCTTTTACCCCATTTTTAAGTGGGTCGCCGCAGGCGGGGGGATCTTAACCGAACCGTATTGCTTCCTCAATTTGATAGCTGAATCTTTTACCCCTTAACTACAGGTAGCAGCTGAAGCCGAGTTAACCTTTGTTAAATCGCCAGTGAATACTGCTTTGTATATATAAGGTGATGAACCGGAGCAAGTCATGGAATTTGTATTAGCGCGTCGAGGAGTCCACCATGACTTTGCTTGCACAGCTAAATTTGTGCCATTCCATGATAGTCCTTGGACAACTAAAGAGTTTGTATTTCCATTCCTCGCGTTTTTTGCAGTTAAAAATGTGGCATAATTAACCTGCCCATTAGCTGGATTAATCCGGGCTATAACTGCGACTTTTGGCCCGCCTCCGCTACCATAGCTAGACAACCAGCGCCCAGTTGCAAAGCGGCGAAAATCATTACCAGTTTGACTGCCAGTGGAAGAGTAAACGCCGTATAAAACATCGTTCCCATTCCAATACAATCCGTAACCTGTACCGTCGTCATTCGTTGTTTCGTAGTCAGTCCGGCACCATGATTTGACACCATTATTGAAACGGATAGTTATAGGGTTTTTGTTATTAGATGAGACTTGCTGATAACCAATGTAAAAGGCTGTATTCCCATTAGCTACTCTGGGGGCCTTTTTAGCTTTGATTGTCGCTTCACTATCGTTGCAACTGAACGTCACAGCATTCCCGATAGATGAATTTACCGTTTGGGCAAAAGCTGGAGGGGCTTTTTGTGTGATGACTAAATCAGCTGCTAGTAATGCAGACAAGGAGAAAACTGCCAAATACTTCTGCAATTTGGGAGAATAAATCATGGTATAAACTTGCCGAGAAATTGCCAGGGAAAACACCGTATCACTATAAACTCTAATGAGAGTTTAAACAAGCAAAATTTTTGAAAGTCGCAGATTGAAGCATTTTCAATATCACGAAAAATGATATTTGGCTACAAAATGCATAAGCTAATATGCATGATATTAACTGTATATAAGCCTTTCTTATTAAAGACTATGCAGTGAATAGATTGATTCTGAATTCACGAAGACGCTCGCGGACTCGCTTACACTAGAATCAATATGCTCTCTACAAAAAAAAGCTACGTGAGTGTTTTATTCACACTTGCGTTATGTAGTGAAGAACAATAAATCTATGACTTGCTAAGGGTGCAAAAACTCAATTTATTCAAACGATTTTTTGACCAGAATTAATTATGAATTCTGACGAATAGCACCAATATTGCTGTTTAATAAATTGCGATCTTTACGACGGGCTACGCCTAAGCACCAATTAGCAACAAATAGTTGTAATGAACACTTAGCATTTGCTCATTCCTGATATCTATTGTTAGAAGCTTGAATACATATTTGAATCAATCGTTTTTTGTCCATCGGATATCAATTCAGATTTTCCTAGAACATAGATATATTTGTTAGAGAGGGTTCTAAAGTTAGTTTGGCTTAGTCAAGCTGTTTTCTGGTTCAGTAAAATTCGTGAATAATTTTATTTTTATGAAACCAATATATACATCTAAGTAATTTCTTCTAATTCAGATATTGCATCTGGTTTTGTGGATGATTGCTTTAACGTTAGTGATTCATCATAATGGCTTCTAATTTAAGCTCAAAGAACCATAGCGGTTTGTCATCATCATCTATAACGTGTAACTTCAAGATGGAAGAAAAGCTAGAATTAAAGCTAGTGTTTATACGCAAAATCATAGTGTTACTAATGACAAGGTTTGAAAAATGTTGAATAACCTTTCAAAATGCTCCCAATATACAAAAAAATAGCGCCACCTTGATAACAGGCTGGCGCTATTTTTTTTGATTTAATTCACGGTAGTTAGATGAATTTCCTAGATTTCCTTCACTCATTGTCCGCAATCTTGCTTTTATACAGCACTGCGGTTAGTTAATAAATTCCACAGGAAGACTGCAACAATTGCACCCAGAACTGCTACTGCAATACCTGGAATACTAAGACTTGGAGCTGCTAAACTTAACGTTCCTGTACTGAAAAATACTCCTAAGCTACCGCCAACAAAAGCGCCGATAATTCCCAACAAGAGTGTTCCCAGAATTCCGCCACCTTGATGACCGGGGTAGATAGCTTTAGCGATCGCACCAGCAATTAGACCTAAAACAATCCAAGCAAGAATATTCATTGTTATTAACTGGGTAAACGTTTTTTACTCACGAATACATACTACCAATCTTCATATTTTGATTACATCTATCATTAGAACTAATCGTTAATGTCCATAAGGAAGAGTTTAATTATGACTAAAGTTGTTGATATTTAGGGACTTCCAAGAAGTAAATTATCCAAATAAACGAACCGCAGAGACACAGAGAACACGGAGGCAGAAGAGATAGAGAGAATTTTTGCGTTAGTTTTGGGATATTGTTTTATTTGGAAGTCTTTTACTCTTACTGAGATAGATACTGGGTTTAAAAAAAAAGCTCCTAGTAGGTCTTTAACTAGGAGCCGATCAAACTATTGCTTGGTAATTGCAGTATATGTCTTTTTAATTAGCTCTCTCCTCTACTATAAGAATTAAGCTGAGTTTTCAAAGGCTGTTTCTAAAGTAATGTAAAAGAGGTTTTATACACAAAATCTCATAGTTTGATACAAGAAGCAAGCTCTAAGGGGATGGAAATTGGGCATTGAGGCTTAGACACTGGGTATTAGTATTGAAAATTAGGTATTAGGAAAACTATTCTCTAGTTCCCATTCCCTAGTCCTCAATTTCTAGTCCTCAATCCCTAATTCCCAGTTAAAATGCCTAATGAAATTTGGTTATCACAATTGCGAAAACATCGTGCGATCGCAGTTATCCGCGCCCCTAAAATCGAAGTAGGGCAGAAAATGGCAATGGCTATAGCATCTGAGGGAATGCAGATCATTGAGATTACCTGGAATAGCTCACGCGCTGGGGAATTAATCAGTCAACTACGCTCAGAATTACCAGCCTGCACCATTGGTACTGGTACGCTATTCAATGTGCAGCAGCTACAAGAAGCGATCGCATCTGGGGCGCAATTCCTCTTCACACCCCACGTTGACTCCGCAATGATTCAAGCAGCACAAGAAAAAAATGTACCCATCATCCCAGGGGCGCTGACTCCCACAGAAATTGTTACTGCCTGGAGTCAGGGCGCTAGTTGTGTAAAAGTGTTTCCGGTGCAAGCAGTGGGAGGGGCTGATTATATCAAAAGTTTGCAAGGGCCACTAGGTCAGATTCCCTTAATTCCTACTGGCGGCGTGACTTTAGAAAATGCGAAAGAATTTTTGCAAGCGGGAGCGATCGCTGTCGGTTTGAGCGGTGAATTATTTCCCAAAAACCTTGTCACAGAGGGGAATTGGTCAGCGATCGCATCTGGAGCAAGAAAGCTGATACAACAGTTAGGTTAACTTAGAACAAAGCATCAAAAGTTCACGTCTATTAAAGTAATAGATAGGGAAATAGAGGTGAAAACTGATAAGTTTCTCAAGACTTGATTATTTAAGTGTGAGTGTATCTAAAATGAAAAAACTGATTAATCCTGACTGGGTGCGTCGCTTACAAATACTCCTCACTGGTACAGCACTATCCGTAAGTGTTTTTACTACTACTGGAACGAGTGAAGTTTGGGCGAATTCCAAAAATCAAGTGATTGCACAAAAAATCCAGACATTACAAAAATCGGATAAGCGCTGGATTCAAATTGATCTTTCAAAGCAACGGTTAATAGCTTGGGAGGGTGACAGAGTGGTTTATGGAAGTGCTATTTCCTCTGGCAAAAAATCCACTCCCACTCTTATTGGTACTTTTAATATTCAATCCAAGTTAAAAACTACGCGAATGCGGGGAAGGGGCTATGACGTTCCCAATGTTCCTCATGCGATGTTTTACCAAGGTAATTACGGTATTCACGGGGCTTACTGGCATAAAAGGTTTGGCACTCCAGTCAGCCACGGATGTGTGAATCTCGCGCCGAAACATGCTAAATGGCTATTTGAGTGGGCATCGGTAGGAACACCAGTAGTTATCCAGAAATAGTAGGTGAAGCAACCAAAAAGCAATTTAGGTAAAATCATTAATAACAACGAATCAAGACAATTGAGTGATTCCCAGCAATATTTTATGCTGGGAATCTTCGGAGTCGGAATTACTGAATTTGAAATAAAATATAGAAGAGGACATTCAATGATTTGCCCAAAAAATAAGTGTAAATCCTGACAATTGCTCTGTGAAATTAAAAATGCAAATATAACTTTGGGGAAAGTTTGTATTTAGGCATTTAAATGACAGATTTTTTGTAAGAGTTGTCCTTTGTAATTAGTCATTGGTCATTAGTTAAAACTCATCATTTAACCAAGGACAAATGTGCAAATTAGATGCAGATTAGCTTAGGAATTTGAAAAGCATTAGCGGATGAATTGCGTAAATCCTCGACGGGAAACGAGTAGTCGATCTGGAAAATTGTAGTTTTCCAGAAAGTTACTTCACTTCATAATTTTTGCGTAGTTTATAAGGCAAGGCATAATGCAATCTTGGATTCGCAGTGGTAGGATTCGTTCTTCAGGAACTTTTTGTACAGGCGTGGCGCTGATGATGACAACTTTATTCTCTTGGTCATCACCTTTAGCAGGTACACCAAACTTTAGTACAGCAACAGCCGCGTCAGTAAATGAAAACAACATTACTGCATCTAATATTAGGCAAACATCCCAAACTCGTTGGATTGAAATTGATTTGTCAGAGCAACGCTTACGTGCATGGGAAGGTAAAAGACTTGTTTATTCATATCGCATTTCTGGAGGAAAGCGATCGACCCCTACGCCTATAGGTAGATTTCGGATTAATTCTAAGTATCGCACCCACCGGATGCGAGGCAGAGGCTACAACATTCCTGATGTTCCTTACACAATGTATTTCTACAGAGGCTATGCCATCCACGGCGCTTACTGGCATAACCGTTTTGGAACTCCAGTTAGCCACGGGTGCGTAAATTTACCTGTTAAGCAAGCACGCAATGTTTACAACTGGGCTAGGAATGGAACTTTAGTAGTGGTGCGGAAATAATTCGTAATTCGTAATTAAGAGTTGCAATTCTGCCTTTGATGTATGGACAGGTGCGTTTACCGAGTGTGTAACGCACCCTACATCACTGCTAGACTAAAAACACATCTTCGAGGGATTTAGGAGCTATGAGCTACTCAACTACTCAACTACTTACCCTGGAGGAATTTCTGAAGCTCCCAGAAACAAAGCCTGCAAGTGAATATATTAACGGTGAGATTATTTCTAAGCCAATGCCGAAAGGGAGACACAGCCGCTTACAAGGCAAACTCGGTGCTGTTGTTAATGAAGTCACGGAGAATCAGAAAATTGCCTATGCATTTCCTGAATTACGGTGTAGTTTTGGCGATCGCTCAATTGTACCTGATGTAGCTGTATTTCAATGGGGACGCATACCGTTCACCGTTGATAATCAAGTACCTGATAATTTTGAACTTCCACCAGACTGGACGATTGAGATTCTTTCGCCAGAACAAAAACCCAACAAAGTAATTGGAAATATTCTCTACTGTCTAAAGTATGGTAGCCGCCTTGGATGGTTTCTTGATCCTGATGATTTCAGTATTTTGGTATTTTTACCAGAGCAACAACCAGTATTACTCCAGGGAGAAGATTTTTTGCCTGTATTACCAGAAATTCAACTTGCACTAACCGTCAATCAAGTTTTTGGATGGTTAAAGATGGGTGGTTAAAAATAACTCGACTGCAATCAGAAGTTGCGTAGACTTAGCCCGTCGTAGACATCGCTTAATTCTCAAACAAACTAGTATCAACGTGAAAAAAGCTCCCTAACACCTTAGCCATCTCCTGGGTAATTTTTTGTTTTCCACTCATAACTTGAGAAACAACCTCTCTTGAATCAATAATTGCTACTAACTCAGCTTCTTTAACACTCTGAGCATCGATTAGATGGAGGAACATTGAGTGCGCCGTTGATTCTCCTATTGGATAATGCTCATCCTCATATTTTTCTATCAGAGCGATCAAGAGGTCTAATAATGCCGACTCTTCCAAAGTTCGGTCAACTCTATGGGATAGTTCCTCAGCTAGTGTAATAGCTTGCTCATTTTCCTCATCTGTTTTAATAACCTTGGGTTGATATTTAACAAGCAAACTAGCATAAGTTTCACAGTTAAAAGTAAAGGTCATTTTTCCAGTTATCCTTATCGTATTCTGCGTGCGTCAAAATGTATTTAAGATAAATTATTTGGTCACTATAAACCAAATCAACTATCAGACGATATTTGTTACCTTTGATATTAAAAACAGTAAAATTCCCAACAGCTTCTGCTTGAGGATAAACTGCTTGCACTTGGGTAAGATTATTCCGTGTAGCTTTATTGGCAGTCTTATACCAGTTTTTAAGTGCATCACAGGAATCAGCATAATTTTGGCAAAATTCACGCAGCTTTTTACGACTGATGATGTGCATTATATCTAACTCAACTGTGCCACAAGTTGATTCTCCAAAAGCGTGTCATTCGTTAACAAGTCTTCAACAGTAATTCGTAAAAAGCGTTGCTCATCAACTTGAAAGAGAATTTTGATGCGATCGCTTCCAGGATATCCGGGTGGTGTCAGTTGGGCAATTGTCCTCGCGCCTTCTTGATCGTTGAGGGGTTTGACAGTGGTTTCACTACCATCAATACGACGGGTAATCAAGCGATCGCCATCAAAATAAACTTCAGTGCTACCCGTATCTGCTCCCAATTCTCCCATAATTAATTCAATGCTGGGCTGATTTTCCAGAGAAGCACCTAAGACTAATTCCACTGGTTGAGTCATTGGGTATGCTTGCCCAGCTTTAATTAAAGAATGCCATTTGTGACGCTGATTGCGGCGATCCCAGTAGCGAATACCATAACTATGATACAGAAAGTCTTTGATTTGCACGCCTTGAGCTAACTGTAATGCACCTTGAGCGATCGCTTCAAAAGGACGTTCGCAACGGATTTTTTCTGGCTCAAAATACTGTTTGATCCATGTCTGCACTGCGGGTAATTGCACTGTGCCACCCACTAACAAAACTGCATTAATATCAGGAAGTTCTATCCCTTGGCGTTTTGCTTGCTGCAACAGTGTTGTCATCGACTCATCCAGTAACTCAAAAAATGCGTGTTCTTTGAGGATTTCGTCAAAAGTGTCGCGGTTTAATTCCAGTTCATAGCTTTCAAATGTTTCATCATCAAAATAAACTTCACTAGCTTGGTTTTGGGTTGATAGCTGAATTTTCACCCGTTCAGCCAATCGTGTTGTCAAGGGACTCACTGCCAACTCTTGAGTTTTGGCAAAGTAATCTACCAACCAATTATCAATATCAGTACCACCTAGATTTTGCCCAGCTTTCGCCAGGACACGGGCAGTTTTGACTTTTTGTTTTGAATCTTCAGCCAAAGACTTATTACCCCATTTGAGGAGAAATCCCAAGGGCTTTGTGGTTGCTTGCACGCTTTGATCCAACCGGACAAGGGACAAATCTAAAGTTCCACCGCCAAAGTCAATCACCAAAAGATTTTCTTGATCTGCCAAGCCATAACCCAAAGCGGCGGCTGTGGGTTCATCGAGCATTCGCACCTGTTCAACGGGTAGGGATTGACAAACTTTTCCCAACCAGTGACGATAAGCTTCAAAGCTGTCTACGGGTACGGTTAACACGAGAGAATCTAACCCACCTTGTAGGGGCGCTAGTTCTTCAATTACTTTGGTGAGGAACCATTGCCCTACTTGTTCAAAGGTGACAATTTGCCCATCTAATTCGGGTAAGAAACCTTGGATATCTGCACCGATACCGCGTTTGAAGCTGCGGAAAAATCGCGTTTCGCCTTTGAGGTCAAGACCGCGATCGCGTACTTGTTGCCCGACTAAGACTTGATTCTGGCTTGCGTCTTCAACATAAACCAAGCTGGGAATCAGTGGCGGATTGAGACTTTGTTTAATTGATAAACCTGGTAGAGTAAGGGTTTCTGGCTGTTGGGTTACGGGGTTCCAACGAGCAATGACTGTGTTGCTAGTACCAAAATCGATTGCGATCGCCATATTTTATATTTATTATCTCGCACCAAGAGGCTAAAGCTGCTTTATTTGTGATTATTATTCTCTATAAGCTACCAAGAAAGCAAATGCACCCAGATGCTTACTTCTTTGCATCCCAACCCAGATATCGATTCAGTCTATTGCAGGTAAGTGTTAGCACAGTTGGGTAGACGAGTTGGGGGCGGTGGCCTCATTTACTCTTGCTGGTAGTGTCCGGTGTACGCGTCATATTTGGGATTGTACGACCCTACCAAAGACCTATATTCTCAATAGTGATCGCACTAATTCATATTTCTATTCTGCAACGCCATTGAGTAGATACTTTATTTCTTGTGGTGTGAACGGATTCTTCCCAGCGAGTAAGGCTTTCACCCAGCCTTGCCGTCGTGATTTACTTTTTTGATTCTTAGTCTGGGCGATGAATACCTGAAAGTCTTCAATTGCTCCTTTTGAGTTGCCTGTTCGCGCCCTGGCAATGCCACGACTATCCCGAAAATTGCCATTATCAGGCTCAAGGGCTACAGCTTTTTCACAGGCAAACATTACTGCTGCCGCCTTAGCCTTCTCTTGCAGACTTCCCGAACGGCACAATTCGTTCCAAGAATCCGCAGTGATAAAATGTGAAGTCTTTTTAAATGTTTCGCCAGCCCATACTCCTACTATTGCTGCCAACACCAAAGTTACACCCAGTACCCCAGCACCAATGCGAACCATCTGTCTTGCCTGCTGTCCGGCTTTCACCAATCTCTGATTTGCATCTTCCGCCTCGCGGCTCTTACTAATGTAATTTTTCTGCTGTTCCGTTGGTGGAGGTTCTTGAGCAGCGCCTAACCATTGTTCTGCTGCTGCTAAATCTGTGCCACGCAGCAAAAAGCTGTCGTTCCTTCCCTTATTTTCCCACTCCAGCGCCCGAACGAGTAAGCGTGTATGCGCTTTCACATATTCCAAATTCGTATCAATCGCTTGAATTAGCTGTGGGAAAACAGTATCGAAATCATCCTGTTGGCGAAAAAACAGCCAGTTGTGTTTGGAAAGTGCAGGATTAACCTGCTCCATGTCAAAACCTTCTCGCCGCACAATTGGTAAAAGGCGTTTATTGTTTTTGACTGCATGATCTATCTCTTGACTACAAACTTTTGAGACAACGGAATCTGGCGTAATGACAAATACAAAGGTATTAGTTGCCTCAATCCCTGCTTGAATTTCTGCCCACCAATCAGCAGTTAGGGGAATATCTTTCCAGTCTACCCAGGTTTTACGATTTTGAGCTTTTAGTGCATCTTGGAGAACAATGGCGAACTCCTTGTCTCTGCGAGAATAAGAGATAAAAACGTCGCTCATGTGAGTTGGACTATAAAGGTGAAACTCAGATTGACCAGAGTAAAATTACCAATTAATATGTTGTATTTTAAATCAACCTGACTAAGTTACTTCACTAAATTGTTTGTAAGTTTCGGAAATTTTCAGTTCTGAAGCTCAAACTTCCCTCCCAAGTAGTCAATAATGCAGTAACACAGTAATTTCCTATGCAATTTAGGTGCAGAAGAATTTCGGGGCGTGGTCAAAAACAAAACTTACTATAAAAATCATGGTAAAAAACGTTGTAAGTCTTGCCAGTTACTAATTAAAAATTACTATAAAATTCTTCACTGATTTTATTCGGAGCAAACATATTAACCCTCTTCTAAGAGCGTTAAAGTGCGATCTGGAGTGAGAAAAATAAAAGTATTTAGGAGGCAAAATGTCAATAAAACAACGTAAGTGACCAAAAAGCTGATTATTTCGTTCACTAATCCAGGCGATTAACCCAGACTTATGAATAGGACACATAGCAAACCTACTTACGTAGATTATATTGTGAGATTGCCTGAGCGATCGCTAGAGGAGTTTTGTCGCTGGGTGTACCGCTTCATGTAAAAAACCTCGTTTTTATATTGCAATTAACCAAAATCCCTATTAGGGATTGAAACTTGTAGGCTCACAGTTCTTCTGGCATAATCACAGAAATTAATTGATTCCGATTTTTCCGATAAATCCTAAAATCACTATCAAATGTGAGCAATTCACTAGTAGGATACAGTTCTGCCATCCTCACTAAACAGGCATCTGCTAACGACATCGGTACAGACTGATAACGCAGCATCAACTCATAAACCGCTCCAGCTTCTTCACTCAAGCTCAACGGGAGATGGATAATTCCCTTTTGTACAAAAGAAATTACTGCTGCTTCTCCTCCATAAACATTCTGTAAGAGAAAACAAGCCTCTGTAACTACCGCTTCACAAGTTAACAAAGGTGGTTCAATCTGTCCAAACTGATTTGTCACCCATTTATGAAACTGCTCTCGACTATTGATTAAAGCTACTAATGGGCCTGTATCTAGCAGTACCGCTTGCTTCATTCTGTTAATGGTCTTTTAAGGTACTCCTTGTTTGTCGAGAGATCCCCAGGCCCAGAATCTACGCAGCCAACTAAGTCTCCTGCTGCTTCTAAAGCAGACATTGGCGTGCCATCATGGTGCTTAAACTCCACTGTTAGTGATTTCAATTGCAGAAATTCTACAAAGTCAAGTACTTGCTGCTGTTGTTCCTTTGATAAGGTAAGAACCTTTTGGGCAATAATTTGCTCTAGACCAATTGCTCTCGTCACCAGTTTTTCCTCCAGTCCCATCACTTCAAGTCTAAATCCAACTGCCTTAGTCACACAGAAACCAGCAGAACGTTAAAAATTTTGAGATGACTAGCTTTTGTCAATAAAACAACGTAAGTGACCAAAAAGCTGATTATTTCGTTCACTAATCCAGGCGATTAACCCAGACTTATGAATAAGACACATAGCAAACCTACTTACGTAGATTATATTGTTAAATTGCCTGAGCGATCGCTAGAGGAGTTTTGTCGCTGGGTATATCGCTTCATGGGCAATGCTCAGTTCATCTATCCTCAATATCTAGCTGAACAACACCAGAAATTTGCTCATGCATTAATAGATCGGTATTCTTCCAAAGCTATATAAATTATAATTTTGTTACAGAAACTACCACTAACCCGGAACTCCAGGTTAGTGGTAGTTTACACTCAATCTTCATGCCTTAACTGCCATGCTGCACCGCAAGCGGCCCCAGCCCCAGCTAACAATCCGGTACTCATTCCTTGGATAGTTTTTTGGATTGGGTCTTGAGTTAGACACTCACTTGTAACCTTACTGTCTTCTAAGCAGAGATTACTTTCTGCCCAAGCAGCAGTACCTCCCAAAATTACACCAGTTATACTACAGGAAATAACTAGCAGCAAAAGGCGTTGGGTTTTTCTAACCATAGATAGATGTGTAAAAGATTAAAATAAAAGCGACTATCAATTACTTTACACATACTTGCTAGCAAATGTCAGCTGATTTTAAGATAACAAGCTGCTATTGAAACTTAGACAATAATTAAAAAATCTGATTGGACATCACATCTAAAAAAATAACCTCTGGGGAAGGGATATAATCATAGGTTTTTAATGAAAACATTAAATTTACCTCTTTTGAGGCACTAATACTGGTAGTTGATGTGCGCCAGCTACAAACTTGGCGTGTTCTCCGACAGTCAAAACATTAAACTGACTAGATATAAGTTCCAAACTTTTGTTCACTATTGCCAGCTTTTTGTAGGTGGGGACACTCATTCCAGGGAAGAATGATAGCTCTGGGACATCTTCTTGACTTACAAAGTCTGTAGGATGGAATAGCAAAGAAGGCTGGACATGGGTAAGTTTACACAGCCATAAGGCAATTCGCAGGTAAAGTAACGCCAATTCCGAAGAAAATGTACTTATATACATTATGTAACTGAAGTGAATGGGAACCTTGAAAATTGGCATGGTGGTAACGGGAATTTCAGTCAATTTATCCTTACCCATCTTCCACTCATAAGGTTTTAGGGGCTGCAAACCGTCTTTGAAACTGCCAAATAGGGCTTCGCGTTTCTTGCGTTCTTCCTTGCTCAGTTTACAAGTCATCAAATAATATGCTCGTGCTATGGGGCCCAAAAAGGTGGGAAAAGTCGAAGCATCATATTCATATCCCCGTCGTGCTAAGACTTTCAAGACCGCAGGAGAAAAACTGTATCCAGGCCCCCGAAAGCCGATAGGATGTTGATGAGTGACGCGCTTGATATGTTCTTCGGCTAATGCCACTTCTTGTTCAATCTCATCCTCTGAATATAGATGTAGCCAAGGATCGTGGTAGAATGAATGATTGCCAATTTCGTGACCAGCGTTAGCGATCGCTTGTAATGCCTTAGTGTTCTTTTCCAGCGCTGCATCTTGACCCACAATGAAGACTGTGATTTTCAAATCCCATTGCTGGAAAATTTCTAAGAAACGAGGCACTGCAATATCTAAGTAAGAGGGGAAAGTCTCCCAACCCTGAGCGCCCTGGTTTTTTAGAAAAGACCAAACGTTATCCAAGTCTAGAGAAAGACTGGCTACTGGTTTGTTTCCTGGTCGCTTCGTTTTCATTATAAATTTAAGTATTTGAATAATTTTAAGCGTAAAATTTGAAAAATAATTGCGATAGATGAAATTATAGAATCCTTTAAGAGAAATAATTCTCGATCCAAAATCTAAAATGGTATAAGTTTGAAGAAGAATTTATTGAAACAGAATTCAGGAGTCAGAATTCAGAGATATTGATTTGCTGCCTCTGAGTCAAACACATTGCAATTCCTTTTTCGTAGTATGCCGCCTCATTAACAAAAATCGGCCAAACGGTAGATGCGCCCTGATAAACAATTGTTTTATCGTTAAAAGTTAAAAACATAGCATCTCCTGGGTTCAAAGCTTGATAATCTCTGTCTTGAAGCTCTGGATGAATCATCGCAAAGATTTTCCCATCCTGCTGTTTTGGATAATCCACAACTGATAAATGGTCATAGATAATGAACGTTTCATTAGTTGATGAAATTTCTCCATGATTAAACTGTTCTAAATAGTCGAGAACTGCATAAACTAGTTCTTCTGTTTGTTGGAACAATCTTGCTTTTAAGAGTCCTTGAGCTATAGGGCCAACCTCAATCGCAAAGCCTAATTCGCATAGGGAATTTACAAATGGGTTTTCTGCAATTGATTTAAAAGAGCAGCGATAAATCCTCACCAAAGGGCTAATCTGGCTAAGATAAGCAGCCAATTGCAAGTTTAAGGGATGACTATTTACCAAAATAATTGTCAAACCCATATTAGCTGTACTGCTGTGCAAGTCTAAGATAAAATCTGCTTGTTTATTTCTGTTTAATCCTAAAGTATCCTGAATTGATTTAGCTTGCAATTCTTCGTAACTATTTAGAGTCGCATCTTGTAAATCTTGCTGTAGAAAACAGCGATTTAAATCTTTCTCTACATATCGCCTCCCTGCGGCAAAAGCGTTAGGATTTGCTAACAGAGTCACTGTCTCAAAACTTCGTCTAGCAATCAAATGGGGAAACCGGGCAAATTTTTGGACTAAATAGGCCCCAGTAAACTCATTGCCATGAGTTCCACCGACAATTGCAACTCGATTAATCTGGTTCACAATTACACTAACTCCAGAATGCACCCATCGAGGTATCAGTTCTCAATGTACATTATGGAGCATTCACAGTGCCGATGCGATCGCGCCCAGATGGTTCATAAAGATAAGACATATCAGGCCCATTGGGAATAATTCCACCGGGATTGAGTGGAAATAGGTTCCCGTAGTAGTCTCGCTTTACACTCTCGACATCGCAGGTGTCAGCTACACCGGGAAGCTGATATACATCGCGTAAGTAAGCTCCTAAGTTGTGATAGTCTCGAATTCGCTGTCTATTGCACTTAAACAACCCGTAGTAGGCACTATCAAACCGAAATAACGTTGTGAATAAACGGACATCTGCAAGTGTGAGATTGTCTCCACACAGATATCGACTAGTTTGCAATGCAATGTCAATCTCATCAAGAGTCGTAAACAGTTCATTACAAGCTTGATTATATGCTTCTTGGGTTTGGGCAAAGCCGCAGCGATACACACCGTTATTTACCGCGTGATAAATTTTCTCATTCCACCAGTCAATTTTTTCTTTGAGTGCTTCTGGGTAAAGATTCAAGGTGGGATTGTTGGCAAACTCGTTAAATTCAGAGTTCAACATGACGATAATCTCTGAACTCTCATTATTAACGATAGTTTTTGTTTGGTTGTCCCATAAAATTGGAACTGTAGAGCGTCCACTGTAACCAGGTTCTGCCAGTTGATAAAATTCAGCCAGTGTACGACAACCTTCTTCTTCTTCGTTGAATATCCAACCGCCTTCAATGGGAGAAGGAGAGACGATACATACTGATATTACCGCTTCGAGTTTCTTGAGCGATCGCACAACCAGAGTTCGGTGCGCCCAAGGACAGCCTAACCCAACATAGAGTTTGTAGCGCCCTGCTGCTGGTGGGTGGGGATTTCCCTCTTCTGTACCAATGAACTTGCGAAACTGACTATTAGGACGAATATATGCTCCCGACTGATTACTAGGAGCAAGCTTTGACATCATTATCTTCCACATACTCGTCCAGACAAACTTTCCTAGCCAAATGATTAGCTTCGGAGGTAGTGTCCTACCCTTTTTCTTGGGGAGATTTTTTTCGTCAGCCATTGGAGTTGAATTGCTCATGGTGACAATCTTACTTTAGGAGCGATTGACGTTATCAATATATCTACTAAATACAACAATTTATTAATTCCTAAAGAATTCTCTGCGTGCCTTTGCGTTTACCTCTGCGTACCTTCGCGTTTAAAATTTAGCCCTCAATTCGCCACGATTTTACGCAAAGCTCAATCTTATCTATTTTACTACGCTAGCGATCGCACCTAAAAGTTTTCCCTAAGAAACGCATCAAATGTAAGCTTATCGGGTAATGAAGTTTGTGCGCCTGGTTTTGTCGTCGCTAAAGCACCTGCTGCTGCACCCCAAACAACTGCTTGATGTAAAGAAAGTCCTGCAAAAAGTGCCGCCGTTAAGCCGCCATTAAAAGCATCGCCAGCAGCTACTGTATCAACTGCATGAACTCGAAACGCGGGGACAAAAAACTTTTCCTCAGCAGTAGCACAAAAAACACCTTTAGCACCCAGTTTAACGATCGCACATTTCACACCCCGTTGTAATAAAACTTCGGTTGCCTTTGCTGCTGCTTCCTCTCCATCTATGGGAAAACCCACTAACTGCGCGGCTTCAACTTCATTCGGTGTAATAATGTCCACTAATGGGTAAAGTTCATCTGGAAAATTAGATTGTGCAGGTGCTGGATCGAGAATTACCCTGATGTTGGCTTTTTTTGCGGCTTTAGCGGCTGCAATCACCGCATTAATCGGAATTTCTAATTGTAAAAGCAGTGCTGTAGCTTCTGGTAATAAGTGGGACAATCGTTCGACATCTTCTTGATTGACACGCCCATTTGCACCAGGAATTACAATAATTTGGTTTTCCCCAGCATGATTTACGGCGATAATGGCGACTCCAGAACTAACAGTTTTATCGACGAAAATATTGCCAATTTGCACACCAGATGCTTGTAAATTTTTGACAAGTTCCACACCAAAATCGTCTGCACCTACACGCCCCACCATTTGGGTAGGAATTCCTAATTTTGCTAAGGCTACGGCTTGATTTGCCCCTTTACCTCCTGAAACTTTAAAAAAGTCTTCTCCCAGCAACGTTTCTCCTGCAACTGGCAACCGGGGTGCTTTTGCTACCAAGTCTATATTGATGCTGCCAAAGACGATAATGCTCATTTTTGTTGATCTTTAAAGTCATTTAGCTAATATTACAGATATCAAAGCCCTTCGGAGCAAGCAGCAGTTTTTTGAACAGTATTATAAAGTCACACTGAGATCATAAAAAATCCAATATTTGCAGGGCGATCGCATTTTGTGGAATCATAGAATGCGATCGCCAAATTTAACGCACAGTTTCCCGCAAAGCTTCAGCATCAACGGGTTTAATCAGGTAAACCAACAGTAGATTCCAAACAATTGCAGCAATCAAAGGTAGTTTACGAATCACCTTCACAACTTTGGGCGCAGAACTATTTTCAATCTCTGCAATTTTCATGTTGTAACCCACACAGCGTTGCAGGCGTGGGAAAAACTGGGGATGTTCCGTATTCAACATCACAGGAAAAGCCCGTCCCGCAGTTTCATTGGTGTTACGGACAACTTCGCGGTCAAATTCCGTCGCATCAAGCCCTAATGAGGTGTAAAAACCAGCCCGTTCATGAACTGTCAAGGTATGGGTAGCAAATACTGATAACAAGAAAAAGCGACTCCACAGCCTAGCTTTCCAGTTATTCCATAGTTGCGGTTGAGAACGCAAAAGCGCCTTGAATATATCCCCGTGACGGTTTTCGTCCTGACACCAACTCTCAAAATATTGGAAGATGGGGTAAAACTCGTTTTCTGGGTGCTTTTCTAGATGTCTGTAGATGATAATGTAACGCCAGTAGCCGATTTTTTCTGATAAGTAGACAGTGTAAAGTACCCACTCAATTGGGAAAAACGTATAGGTGCGGGTTTTAGTAACATTGCCTAAATCCAGAGAGAGTTTAAAATCGCCCATTGCTTTGTTGAGAAATCCGGCGTGGCGGGCTTCATCACGCGCCATCAGTTGAAATATTTCCGCTAACAGTGGACTGCGATTTTTCAACTTGCGGGATAGTTCTTTAAATAGCAAGAAGCCGGAAAACTCAGAAATGCAAGAACGTTCTAAATACTCAATAAATGCCTGTCTTGCTTCACCCTGAATGTGTTCCCAAGACTGGTTAAACACCTCATCCCGAACAAAATGATGACGGTTGTAATCTGTCCGCATTTCTGTCAGCATTGCCTTTAACTCCGTCTCCTGGGCAGACAAATCTAGGTTGGCGGCAGTTTCAAAATCTGTAGTGTAAAACCGGGGGGTAAGTACAGTTTCTTTGCTGGGGGTTTTAATTTCTGGCTTGGGTAGGGTATTAACCATCTGTAGTGCGATCGGCAAGTAAATAGTTCTATAGTTATAAAGTTATAATAAATATGATTCTTTTGCTATAGCTTTTTACAATCCTTCAGCAAAGCATAAAAGACTCTATATACCAGATCCGTAAAAGCCCAAAGTATAAGCATAAAAAGACTTAGGTTTAGAGAATTTATTAAATTTTGAAACCTCTTTAAATAAATAACTTTATACTTATAAAAGTCAGGACTTACGCAAAAATTGCCGAAAAGCTTAATTTATCGAACCACCAAGACGCCAAGAACGCCAAGAATTCGTAGAGTGTGCGTAAGTCCTAAAAAGTATTTAAATAATCAGGTTTGCGTTTGCCAGAGAATGCGTACATCTATGGAACGCATTCCGACACGGTGGGCAGCTTTTAAAGTTTCATCGCTATCTTCGTAAATAATACAATCTTGGGGAGCAACACCTAATCGTTGAGATGCAAGCAGAAAAATATCCGGTTCGGGTTTTCCTTTTTCTACATTATCAATACTTACAACAATATTAAAGAAATCACGCAGATGAATGTTATTTAGTGTTGCTTCAAGCACAACTTTTTCTCCACCTGAAGCAATCGCCATTGGAATTAAACCGTAATACCCACGAACAATTTCTGCAACAGCTTGAACTTCCTTAACTGTATTTTATTATCAAATAGAAGCAATTCGAGCTTCTATTCCCCTAATTTCATAGTTACTTATTTCTTTGTGTTTGACCGTTTTTTAAATTAAAAATTAAAAGTTAAAAGTTAAAAATTAATGAAGAATAATTTTTAATTAATTTTGGGTAAAAACCCCCACTAAATATGCAGATTTGGTGGTCTACAATCAGTGGTGGGTTCAAGCCCCAAAAGAATTGCAATTTTTAATTTTACATTTTTAATTTTTAATTGGAGCGAAGCGACTTGACAATCCCATAACTGTGCGATAGTGAAGCTCAAATTGCGCGACGGCTTCAGACTTACGTTTTGTTTCCCACTGACTGCGGTTAAATAATTCTTTTCGCAGTTCATCAACGTTAATTGTTGTCACTTTGCCATCAGTAACAATTTGCTTGCCATTCACCCAAACACTATCAACAACATTACTAGGACGACCTAAAACTAATAAACCAATAGGATCTGTACGAGGAAGTAATGATAAATTGGTAAGGTCATAAAGTACTAAATCTGCTTGTTTACCTATCGTGATAGAACCGAGTTTATCTGCAAGATTTAATCCTTTGGCACCTCCTAAAGATGCCATTTCTACTGATTGTCGGGGTGTAATCCAGTGTTGATAATCTGTGTCTGTAACGTTATGTAAAATAGAACCAATTTTGATTGCTTCTAACAAATCTTGAGAGTCATTACTAGAAGCACCATCACAACCAAAAGTTACATTTACTCCTGCTTGGCGATATTTTAAAATTGGGGCGATGCCACTGCCTAAACGTAAATTACTTAAGGGATTGTGAACAACTGTAGATTGAGTTTGGGCGAGGATGGCGATATCAGTATCATTTAACCAAACACAATGGGCTAGTGTTGTGCGATCGCTCAAAAATCCGATTCTTTTTAAATGTTCCACAGCAGTACAACCATACTTCTCTTGAGCCAGTTTTTCCTGTGCCCTGGTTTCGAGTAAATGGGAGTGACGACAAAGATTATAGCGATCGCTTAACTCGATGCATCCTGCAAATAAAGCATCAGTACATAATTGTATCCCCGTTGGTGCAACTAAAATATTTACACCCTCATCCGGGCGGTGAAATTGTCTTACCGCCTCTTCGATAATTTCTAAGGTTGCCGCAGTTGAACGAAAATAAGGTTCATGAGTTTGGGCTGATTCCCCAGATGGCATACCTGCGCCGAGAGATTCATCTTGAATTAAGGGGGCGATAAAGGCGCGAATCCCAACTTCTCGGTAAGCGCGAGTCGCAATGGCGATCGTTTCTAACTCAAGTCCGGGAATTAATACCAAGTGATCTACTACACTCGTACCGCCAGAAAGTAAGGTTTCTACCGCAGTACCCAAGGCGCTGAGATAAATCTGTTCAGTGTCGAGAGGGGCAAAATCATACAGTTCCGCCAACCATAATTCTAAGGGTAAAACAGACATGATTCCGCGCTGCCACATCTCTGATGAGTGGGTGTGGGCGTTGAAAAAGCCAGGTAACAAAAGTTTATTTTTGCCATCGATGGCAGTGCCGATCGCTGGTAGATTGGGGGCAATAGCTGCGATCGCACCATCTACAATCTGTACATCTACCGTTGCATAATCATCATCGGTGGCAATTAAAACATTCTGAATAGTGAAATTTACCATATTTAACCTTGATTAAGTAATTGGATTTTGAACCGAATTTCAAGTTACAAGATAGAAAACGGTGTAGGGTATTGCAATTTTATGAATTTACCATTACGAACATTGGGAGTCTCACCAAATGCGTGGACAGTGAATGATGCGATCGCAGATATCACTCGTCCTCAAAAGATCCCACAACCCGTTATTTTATCAACAGAAACTAAAACCCTGCGCCTAGACTTAGCAAAAACTGCTATTTTGGTCATTGATATGCAAAATGACTTCTGCCACCCTGATGGCTGGCTAGCGCATATCGGCGTAGACGTAACTCCGGCACGTCAGCCTATTGAACCTTTGAATAACTTACTTCCAGAACTTCGTGAGGTTGGTGTTCCAGTTATTTGGATAAATTGGGGAAATCGTCCCGATTTGCTCAATATTAGTGCTGGTTCGCGTCATGTCTATAATCCCACAGGGTCAGGTGTAGGATTAGGCGATCCACTGCCGAGCAATGGTGCTAGAGTACTCATGGCGGGTAGTTGGGCTGCGGCAGTAGTAGACGAACTAGAACAGCTTCCCGAAGATATCCGTGTGGACAAATACCGCATGAGTGCATTCTGGGATACCCCATTAGATAGTATTTTGCGGAATCTGGGAAGCACAACATTATTTTTTGCTGGTGTTAATGCCGATCAATGTGTGCTAGCTACCTTATGTGATGCCAACTTCTTAGGATATGACTGCGTGTTAGTTAAAGATTGTAGCGCTACTACTTCGCCTGAATATTGTTGGTTAGCGACGTTGTACAATGTTAAACAATGCTTCGGTTTTGTCACTGGCTCCCAAGAGATTTTTACGGCGCTGCAAAAGAGTGAGGAGTGAATCAATTTTTGATTTTGAATACTTCGGCTACGCTCAGTACAAGTTTTAGATTTTAGATTGATCCCATGTATAAATGCTCATTTCTTGAGCAATAATTTTAGACTTTTAGAGTTGTTCCACGTTTTAATGCCTTGGCTCTAGGACATTTTAAAATTTTGAATTTTGAATTATTAAGTCCAAAATTTAAAATCTAAAAGTCTGTGATTGAAGACTAGTATTTTAGCAATTTTCATACCCATCGATAACTTTAGAGGGGATAAATAAATGTACGCTACTCGTTGTGTAATTCCGGTTATCAAATCTCCCAAAGATTACCAAGTATATCGCATTAGTGCCAATGACTCTAATCGATTAGCCATTATCTTCGATTCGATAAATGCTAATACTTCTTTGACTTCTTGTATAGAAATTTTTGATGTTGGGGGACAAACACCGCCCAATCGCCATCAGTGGGCGGTGGAAATGTTTTTTGTTCTCAAAGGGGAAGCGATCGCTATGTGTGATGGCAAGAGTGCCACAATCAAAGCTGGCGATAGTTTATTAGTGCCTCCCACGGGGACACATTTGATTAAAAATACTGGTTCGACTCGCTTGTATACGTTGACTGTTATGGTTCCTAATGAAGATTTTTCGGAATTGATTCGCAGTGGGATTCCGTCGGAGTTAGATGCAGAAGATATGGCAGTATTGGGGAGGGTAAATTCGTTAATGCCCTGCTGAAATCATTTGTAATTCGTAATTCGTAATTCGTAATTTAATTATGGCGAGTTATCGTTTATGTGAGTCAACTTAAGCGAATGGAATAGAGCCTCCGGCACGCTACGCGAACGCGGCTACACAAACAAAGTCCGCCTGCGCGGACTAAGAGAAACATTAATATTTTTAACCCGCGCAGGCGGGTTTCGTCTGTGTAGACGCGGTTTCTAACCGCCCTTTTAACATTAAGTTGACACCAATGGGCAATGCCGTGCCCCTACCTGAGAATAAGGATTTTGGCTATTATTTGGCTAATTATTGAGTGAAAATCTTGAAGTTATAAGTTTGAGTAATGAAGGCCGATCAACTCTAAATTAATACTTTTAATTGTTGACTTGAGTTTACCATCTTCCATTTCAACGATGCGATCGGCAATGTCTAAGATGCGGTTGTCATGAGTAACCATCAAGATTGTACAGCCTTGTTCTTTTGCCAGTTTTTGCATGAGATTGACTACATCTCGTCCCGATTGGCTGTCAAGGGCGGCGGTGGGTTCATCCGCTAAGATTATTTGAGGATGACTGACTAAGGCACGAGCGATCGCTACTCTTTGTTTTTGTCCCCCAGATAGTTTATCAGGATAGTAATCCAAATGATTTCCTAATCCTACCTGCTCTAGCATCTGGGCTGATCTCACAAGCATCTTTTTTAACCCCAGATATTTGTGCAATTCCAAAGCCATTTTGACGTTTTGGAGTGCTGTTAAACTACCATGCAAGTTATGTGCTTGGAAAATATAACCATTACGCCGTCGCGCCTGCACTAATTCTTCAGCACTAGCGCCACAAAGTTCTCGCCCCAATACCCGCAAACTACCAGATTGGGCGGAACGCAATCCACCCACTAAGGTTAGCAAGGTAGTTTTACCAGAACCAGAGGGGCCGGTCATAATAATAATTTCACCAGCGTTAATCTCTAAGTTAATGTTAAATAAAACTTGCTTACGGAGTGAACTATGACCAAAATAGTGGTCAAGATTTTTAATAGAAATTACAGCTTGACTACTCATAAATAACTCGATTACTCGTGACGATTGTCATTTGCAAATGACCAATGACAAATTTAGAACATATCAGCAGGATCAGTGCCTTGGAGTTTGCGGGTAGCGATCGCACCAGAAATTGCACACATAATCACAGTCAGGATTAATACTTGCAATGCCCGAATCGCAGTCATGTACATGGGCAAATTTGTCGCACTGCGAGTCAGTTGGTAAAGTGCTAAAGATACTCCCAATCCAGGGAAGAAACCTAGTGCTGCCAAAATCAACGATTCTTCAAGCACCACACCTAGTAAGTAATAATTGCGATATCCCATTGCTTTGAAGGTGGCATATTCTCGAACATGGGCATTAACATCGGTGGAAAGGACTTGATAGACGATAATCACGCCTACTACAAAGCCCATTGATACACCCAGGCTGAAAATAAATCCAATTGGCGAATTTGTTCTCCAGAAGTTGTTTTCAAATTCAATAAATTCGGCGTGGGTTAAGACCTTGACATCATCTCTGAGATATGTTTTGAGCATTGCTGCCACTTTTTTCGGGTCATAGCCTGGTTTTACCTTAATCAAACCTAGACTGACACTGCTGGACTGTCGCCCAGAAAATAGCCGCAAAAAGTTTTGATCGCTGGTAATCAAATTGCCATCAGAACCAAAGGAAGCGCCGACTTGAAATAAGCCACTGATGGTAATTGTGCGCCGTTCTATTTCAGTGGTTAGGGTTTTACCTTGGTCAATTTGAGCGATCGCTTTTTGATAATCTCCTCTTGCACCACGGTCGAATAAGACGGTATTCGGTAGCTTAATTGCCTGCAATTGTTGGTTAACATCTGGTAAATCAAAAGCTGGCTTGTCTGGGTTAAAGCCGATAACTAATACCCCCGTCTCCCGATGGGTTTGGGGATTTTTCCAGATTGTGTTGTTGAAATACATTGGTTCTGCTGACTTCACCCCTGGTATATCCATTGCTTGGTAAAGTCGCCGACGAGAAAATGTAGACAAGCTTGGCAAGTTACGGGCTTGGGGGCTGGTTAAAACAATATCTGCTTGCAAACTGCGATGTAATCTGGTGTTACTGTCATATAGCGCAGTTTGAAAGCCCAGTTGCATGAACATGAGAAGATCCGCAAAGGCAATGCCTGACAATGCCACCAAGAGACGACTTTTTTCATGATTAAGTTGTAGCCATCCTAGAGGTGTTCGCCGTCGCAGTTGTTTAATCAATCCCATAATTAGGTACTGGGGAATTGGGAATTGGGAACTTGTACTGAGCGAAGCCGAAGTATTGGGAATGGAGAATTGGGAATGGAGAATTGGGAATGGGGAATAGTAAGTTCTAAGCTTGACGCTTTGTGTTCAGAGGTCGAAGTTTCGAGTTCAGAGGTCGAAGTTTCGAGTTCAAAGGTCGAAGTTTCGAGTTCAAAGGTCGAAGTTTCGAGTTCAAAGGTCGAAGTTT
>NZ_JAYGHE010000059.1:38549-47996 GCF_034931145.1 Nostoc sp. UHCC 0252
AAAAGGTCAAAGTTCCGAGTTCAGAGGTCAAAGTTCCGAGTTCACCCATTCCCCATTCCCCATTCACAATTCAATTACTGCCTTAACTTGCATATTGGTTAAGGTGGCAGCTTTTTGGCTGGAGGCTTCATTTAGCCGGATATGAACTTCTACTACTCTGTTGTCGATATTGCTTGCGGGATCTGTGTTAACAACATTCTGCCGCCGCACTTGTAAGCCTTTGCGATCTACAATTCCCTGCAATTCAATCGGGAGGTAATCACCAAGTACTGTTACTTTCTGCCCGGAATGCACTTTGCCGATATCGCTTTCGTAGACTTCGGCTATGACATACATCTGGCTGGTTTGTCCGATATCAGCAATGCCATCATTTGAGACTAATTCGCCAGGATAGGTATGAATCTCAAATACCTGTCCATTTTGGGGCGATCGCACTTCAGCCTGTTTTAGATTAACTTTTGCTAGATTCATCGCTGCTACAGCCCGATTAACTTCTGCTTGGGCAGCTTTTACATCTACTCCTCGCACTTCAGCAATTTCATCAAGGGTTGCCGTAGCTTCTTTTACCTGTTGCTGACTAGTCGATTGGGTACGATTTAACTGTGCTTGCGCTTCTTGCAGGTTTTTCTGGGCGGTTTCCAAGTTTAAACGCTTGCTATCCCGTTGGGAGGCGGAGATTGCCCCCTTTTGATACAGATGCTGATAGCGTTCGTCTTCTGCTTGGGCATTACGCACTTCAGCTTGGAATCGCTCAATTGTTGCTGCTTGAACATTACTATTACCTTGGCGTTCTGCTTCTAAACGAGCGATCGCGGCTTTTTGGGCGGCAATTTCACCACGTTTCGCGCCTGCTTGGGTTCGGTTTAGGTTTGCCTGGGCGACTTTGACTTGTTCCTGCGCCTCTTGAAATTCTGCAATCAAGCGATCGCGGCTGTTCAAAATTGCAATTACCTGTCCTGCTTTTACCTTATCCCCCTCCTTCACCAATAACTTTTCTACCCGGCTTCCTTCCGCAGACACCGCAGCAGAGAGTTTAATTACCTTTCCTTGTGGTTCAATCCGCCCTAAAGCTGTTACCGTTGTTAACTGTGGCAATTGTGTTGCTGGCACTTGTATCTCAGGGTTTGCATAATTTTGCCAGCGTTTGACTATATAAAAACTTATTCCGCCAATCAACAAAGATGCAATTATACCTATCGCAACAGATGGACGCAGAATAGACTTAGGGAACGTTCTGTACCCTAATTTTGAGTTTCGCACCATAGATTACCTCTTAACTAGTGGCGCAGAAAAAACTGAGTGGATTAAGTTTTTATTCTTACTTCTTTTTTTTTAACTTTTCCTTTATTTGTTAATTAACTATTGTGGATTTATTGATTCGGAATTACTAAATGGAAATTATTGGAATTCCCCAAACTACTGCAATTTAGCTGGATAGGATAATATTAATTGGTTTTCCAGTCTTAAGAGAGTTATATTGCTGATAAATTAGTTTTGTTTTGTGAAAGTACTCAGATATAGTAAACGGTTTCAAAAGCACGCATTGTAACAGTGCCAACAATCAGAGATAAATTTAGTCAAAATTTCTGTCATGAAAAATAAATAAGTTGAACTTACTAATAAATCTCTTCAAATCTAATAACTTTATTATTTTTAATGATATATGGCAATCCTAAATCATTCATGAACAACGAGATCCCCGACTTCTTTAAGAAGTCGGGGATCTGGGGCTTTTTTACTGCCAGTGTTGGGGGATGTTCAAATTTTCCGGTAGGATTGTTGTGCGATCGCCAATTGCCTGTTCAATCTGCTGTAATTCTAGGTTTTCACATCCACTCAAGTTTGCCCTAGAGAGGTTGGCTTCATGGAAGTTGGCATCTTGCAGATTAGCCGTACTAAGTAACACACCTTCTAAGTTAGCTCCAGCAAGTTTTGCTCTTTGGAGGTTAGTGCCAATTAGGTTTGCATTTTGGAGGTTGCTACCTTCGAAGTTGATTTCAAAAAGGTTGGCATCACAAAGGATTGCTCCTTCTAAGTTGGCATCACAAAAGATTGCTCCTTCTAAGTTAGCATCACAAAGGATTGCTCCTTCTAAGTTGGCATCATAAAAGATTGCCTTTGAGAGATTTGCTTTTCTGAGGGCTACTCCTTGCAAATTGGCTTCAGGAAGGATTGCCTTTGAGAGATTTGCTTCATAGAAGATTGAACCGCAAAGATCGCTTAGTGATAAGTCTGCTTCCGAGAGATTTGCTCGTGTAAAATTGACCCATTGTAAATTAGCTCCTACGAGGATTGCCTTAGAAAGGTTAGCTTCGGTTAAGTCGGCATTACTGAGGTCTGTATTGCGTAAATTCAGTTTCTGATTTACCGGATCTTTATATGAATCGCGTCGTCCAATGACAGTTAAGGCTGTTTGAATATCTGTAGGAAGTTTTAATGGCCCTTGTAAACCTTTCTTATATTCCTGATTCACTGAGGAATTCTCGCGGATAAAAGCAGCGAGAATTTCCATAATTGTCCAGTGGTCTTTCTGAGAATCCTTAGCAATTTGCTCTAAAGCATAAATGGCAGCGAATCGCGTTTCAATTTTTTCATTTCCCAGTTGTTCAATTGCTTTACAAAAGCGTTCTGGAACAATCTCTTCTGGCGTTGCTTGCGTGTTTTTAATGCCAGTTACGATATTCTGATCCCAAGTTAGCGTTCCAGCAAGGAGTTGCGTTAACAAATTCTTCTTTTCATCTAGCGAAAGCCTGGAATTATAGTAAGCATTAGTAATTAATGTTAATCCTCCAATAATTATCGCAAGAGTCGTTAATGCTTGATTAATATATTCAATTTTTTCTTGATTTGAAAATCCTTCAATACCTGCAAATAATGAGAAAATAAGAGTTACAGAGAAAATAAATATAATTGAGATAAATACCAAAAAACTCGTGATTCCATTTGTCTTTATAAAAGATATGTCATAAGTCTTCATATTTGACTCCTTACGTAAATAGATTTAGGTTGATTTTAACGACCATCTTTAAATATCTGATAGAGTACAAATACGGAAGTACTTGACAAGTACTGAAATCTACTTAATGGAAATCATCTATAAAATGTATGAGTACTCCAAGTAAAAATATGCTCAATTGTCATTGCGAGCGAAGCGAAGCAATCGCAAGGGCTGGGATTGCTTCGCTTCGCTCGCAATGACGGGTTTTGGATCATTTATTTTTTGGAACACTCACGACAATTTATTTTTAAAACGTTTTCTGAACTGCGGAGGTTAGCGGTAAAAGCACAATATTGTGATCCATGAAAGGAAGCTAATCTATGCAATTTAAATGTTTCTAGAATAGTTTTAAATTTATAACGTTAACGAAGTTTATCTAATTACTCAGCTTTTGAAGAAATATCTAAACATCCGACTAAATTGGAAATCGCCACGAGCAATTCCTCTGGTGATACAGGTTTCACAATGTGCTGTTGAAATCCTGCTTTGATTGCTTGTTGCTGATTGATTTCGCCTGCATAAGCAGTCAGAGCGATCGCAGGAATCTTTTTTCCCCCTACTTGTGCTTCCAGAGTTCGTATCTGCTGCATCAGCATATAGCCGTTCATCTCTGGCATCCCAATATCGCTGAGTAAGATATCTGGCTTTGACTGGGCTAGCGCTTGTAGTGCTTCATCCCCTGATGCTACTGTAGTGACGATCGCTCCAAAATCCTTAAGCACAAAGCTGAAAAAGTCGCGGGTATCAGCATTGTCATCGACAATTAAAATCTGTAAACCCATGAGAGGCGAAACGGTAGAAACGGCAGTTACAGAATTAGCTTTTGTATCATCTTTGCTTGTTACACTGTCCTTGAGCAAGGGTAACTTAACTGTGAAGATAGCTCCCTCATTCTCGCCAAGACTTTCGGCTCGAATCGTTCCACCATGCATCTCAACTAAGTGACGAGCGATCGCTAAACCTAACCCTAAGCCACCAAACTTTCTAGTTGTTGTACTGTCACCCTGACGGAAATAGTCAAACACATGATGTAAAAAATCAGGGTGAATACCTTTACCTGTATCGCTGACAGTAATTTGGACTTGGGCATCGATGCATTCCAATTGCACATTTACTTTTCCCCCAATGGGTGTAAATTTGACGGCATTGGATAAAAGGTTCCAAAAGACTTGCTGTAAGCGGACTGAATCACCCAAAACTTTCCCTTGACGATCAAGCATCATCTCAATGTGAATACTTTTAGCCTCTGCTGCTAAACGTACTGTTTCCATTGCTGCTTCAATGGTAGATGCCAGATTGACTGATGTCATTTTGAGATTGAGTTTACCTTGGAGGATGCGAGAAACATCCAGCAAGTCATCAATTAATTCAGCTTGTAATTTAGCGTTGCGCTCAATGGTTTTAAGGGCTTTTTGGAGTGCTGTTTCATCAAATTTACGGCTCTGCAACAGTTTTGCCCAACCGAGAATAGGATTTAGAGGCGATCGCAATTCATGGGAAAGTACCGCCAAAAACTCATCTTTGATTCGGTTAGCCGCTTCTGCTTCCGTGCGTGCTAATTTCTCAAGTTGTAAAAGGCGATCGCGTTCTGATTCGGTGCGTTTGCGATCGCTAATATCAGTTAGCATTGCGATCGCGCCTAAAAACTCATTTTGTTCATTCAAAATAGCTCTCGCAGAAATCAGCGTCCAGATATAAGAACCATCTTTGCGACGCAATCGACCTTCTTTAAGATCGCTCCCTTCTTGATTGTGCCACTCCAGTTTCTCTTGGGCTGCTACCCCATCAACTTGATCGATAAAATAAAACATAGAACGACCGAACATTTCTTCTGCCGAATAACCCAACATCTCACAGAGCCGTTGATTTACAAACTCTGTTCGTGATTGAGAGTCAATCATCCAGATTCCCTCATAAGAGGTATCAACAATTCGGCGATACTTGGCCTCACTTTTTTGTAGCAACTCCTCTGCTTGGCGTAGCTCTCGGCGCTCTTTGGCTTCTCGCAATGCGCGTCGTACTGAGGGAACCAATCGCCCTAATCGTTGCTTTAATACATAATCGGTTGCACCATTCTTCAAAGCTTCGATCGCTAATTCTTCGCCCAATGCGGCAGAAACAAAGATAAAAGGAACCTCTGGAGAGCGATTTCGGGCAATTTCCAACGCAGAAATCCCATCAAAAGATGGCAAGGCATAATCAGCAAGAATTAAATCGAAAGCCTCTGTTTCTAGAGCAGCCAAAAAGTCAGCGCCGGTTTCGACTCTCATCAGTTCACAATCGATTCCCCCTTGGGCTAGCACCATTTGGGTAAGCTCTGCATCTAAGGGACTGTCTTCTAAAAGGAGGAAACGCAGGACATTCATCAGTTGCTCTCCTGTTGACGGTGAGGTGCAGAAGGTACGCCAAGGGGTGGCTGATTGATCACTGCCCAAAAAAGTCCTACACTTTTGATTGCATCGGCGAACTCATGATAATGCACAGGTTTGACCACATAAGCATTGACACCTAATTCGTAGCATCTAACTAAATCTGGCTCCTCAGCAGAAGAAGTTAATACTACCACTGGAATAACTCGCATTATTGGGTCAGATTTTAGTTGTGCCAACACTTCTAATCCATCAATTTTAGGCAGTTTCAAATCGAGCAGCACCACTACAGGATGCCCTTCCATTCGTAACCGGAACAGCCCCCGGCGATAGAGATAATCTAGGGCTTCTTCTCCATCACGTACCACTACTACTTCGTTGGCGAGATTATTTTCTGATAAGGCGGCTAATATTAATTCTGCATCGTTAGCACTGTCTTCAATCAGCAGAATTCGCTTGAGTTCTTTCATTCGCCCTCAACTTAGGTAGTGAAAAATATAAGGTGGCTCCGCTTTCAATTATGCCCTCTGCCCAGACTCGGCCATGATGTCGATGAATAATCCTCTGTACGTTAGCCAATCCAACACCAGTACCTTCAAATTGTGGGTCGCTATGGAGGCGTTGAAATACTCCGAATAGCTTGTGAGCATATCGCATATTAAAACCAACGCCGTTATCTTGGACAAAAAAGATAACTTCGTTTTCATTGTCAGTACTTCCAACAGTAATTTCTGCTGGATTTCTATTCTGGGTATATTTTACGGCATTGTCTATAAGGTTGCGAAAGACGAGCCGGAGCATGGAGGGGTCGCCTTGGACTTCTGGAAGTGACTCGATGTGCCAATTGATGTTGCGTCCTGCGGTTTCTGTTACCAAATCGCGTTTTACCTCTTGTACTATTTCCTCCATGTTGAGGTTGATGTAGCGCATTTCTGTGCGCCCCATCCGGGAAAATGTCAGCAATTCATCGATGAGTATGCCTGCTTGTTTGGCAGTTTCTGCAATTATTCTTAGATAGCGCTGACTTGTATCATCTAAGGTAGTTGAACTATGGCGCTTTTGCAGCAATTCGACAAATCCGGCAATGTGGCGAAAGGGCGATCGCAAGTCGTGAGAGACTGAATAGGAAAAAGATTCTAATTCTTTATTGGCAATTTCTAGTTGGCTGGTGCGCTCTTGAACCCGTTGCTCTAATATTTCGTTGATTTGTTGCTGGGCAGTTTCGGCAAGTTTGCGATCGTGGATATCTACACAGGAACCGATATAGCCGAGAAACGCTCCAGTTGCTGCAAACCGAGGCACACCTGTATCAAAAAGCCAACGGTATTGACCATCATTGCGTCTAAGGCGATATTCCATTTTAAAAGTTTGTCGGGCATCAAAGGCATTGACGTATGTATCTAAACAATACTGAAAATCATCGGGATGAACGCCTTCAGTCCATCCGTTGCCCATTTCTTCCTCCAGAGTCCGCCCGGTAAAGTCTAGCCAGGGTTTATTAAAGTAGTTGCAAAGTTTGTCAGTACCAGACATCCACACCAGTACGGGAGCGGTATCTGTCATTTGGCGAAAGCGGGCTTCACTTTCACGCAATGCTGCTTCGGCAAGCTTGCGATCGCGCAGCGCAGCTTGCTGTTCGCTAATGTCGGCGATCAGCCCCAGCATTTGCACTGCTTCCCCTTCAGAATTGTGATATATCTGACCCCGTGCCCAAATCCAACGTAATTCTCCATCTGCACGGCAAATGCGGCACTCAAAATCCCAAATATCTTGATTAATTAGTGCAGTTCGAAATTTGGCATCAACTAAAGGGCGATCTTCAGGTAAGACATGCTCCAAAAACATGGTGTAATTCCATTCGGGTAGCAGAGACTCGTAACCAAAGATTTGGTCGTGTCGTAGAGAACGGTTAGAAGTTTCGTTCCTTAAGTCCAGATCCCAGTCACCCAATCCTGCGGTTTGCAGGGCAAAATTTAGCCGCTCATTACTCTGGCGCAATGCTTCCTCTGCAAGTTTGCGTTCATGCAGCGCAGCTTGCTGTTCGCTAATATCAGTAATTAATGTTACATACCCTTCAACGGTTCCCTGTTTATCCAACTGAGGAACATAAATAACTTTAATGTAGCGTGTTCCAGCGTCTTTATAAGGAATTTCACCTTCAAAAGTTAGCTGTTTTCCTGCAAGTACTTGTTCCACATAAGGACGAACTACTTCATAAGCGGCTTCACCCATCACTTCCCAAAGATGCTTTCCATAAATTTCTGCCGCAGAATGCCCAAACCATTCTTCATAAGCTCGGTTATTAAAGCGGTAGCGCTGTTCTGAATCTACAAAGGAAATTAGAACTGGCAGTGTATCTGTAATCAAGCGAAGTTCTGTTTCTCGCTGCCGCAGTGCCTCTTCCATCTGCTTGCGGTTAGTGATGTCGCGCCAGCAATTGATTGCACCAATAATTTCACCTTGAGAATCCCGAACTGGTACTACATTAGCGCTGGCTATAATCCGGGTTCCATCAGGACGTTCAATGATGCACTCCTCATCGCAGATTGTTTCACCGTGGCGCGTAGCACGATACAAAGGTAGTTGTTTTGGGGTGAGGCGCGTTACACCATCAGCAAGAAACAGACCGTAGGACTGGGCGTAGTCGCTGGAAGTCATACCAACGAGGGATTCACCAGGTTTGCCCAAAAGCTCTTGGGCAAGTTTGCTGTTGGCAATGATTGGGAAATTAGGGGGGCCACCAGTGATGGTAATTCCCTCTGGGACGTGTTCTAAAAGCATTTGTAGGATGCTTTGGGCTTCTTCTGCTTGGCGGGTGCGACGCTGGGCTTCGGCTTCGGCAATTTTGCGATCGCGCAGCGCAGCTTGCTGTTCGCTCAAGTCAAGAACAAAACCAATAATTGTTCTATCTCCTTGCTGCACAAAGCCGATGAGAATGGGAACTTGAGAGCCATCTTTGCGAATATATTCCTGCTCAAAAGGCTTACAACTCCCAGTAATTCTCAGTTCTTCAATTGCTCGCTCGCTCACCTCAATATATTCAAGCGGAGTGATTTCGCCCCAGCGAATTCGACCAGAGCGCAAATCCTCGCGGGTATAATTTAGCATTTGCAAAAAGGCTTCATTGGCTTCAATAATCAAGCCGTTCAGATCAGCCGCAATTATTCCAATAATATTGGACTCTGTTAAGCGACCAAACCGTGCCTCACTTTCGGATAGTGACTTCAGACTTTCCTCAGCTTTATGTTGGGCTGTGCGGCGTGATTCGTTGAGCGAACTGATTAACCCTGCTGCTAACATGAAGACAATTAGGGGTACTAATCTACTCAGATTTGTAATATTTTGCGGATAGATTGGGTTGAAAAAGAAGTAGTTGATTGCCAAAGTAGACAAAGCTGTGGTGAGTAATCCCGGCCCCAAACCTCCGTACCAGGCACTCACCATCACCGCCATATAAAACAGCGTAGCAGGCGCTGGTCTGAGATATGGATTAAACAGCAGGGTTCCCGCCACTGCGAAGGCAACACATAGCAAAGCAATACTATAATCCAGTACTTGCTCTTTAATAATTGCGTCTTTCTTTTTATTGCCAGCAAAGATGTCTTTGCGTTCAGATGTCCTCACCCTATAAGTCATAACCTGATTTTGCTTTTGGAAAATACTGGTTTAGCAGCTTTTTGCCGGGTTCGCACATCTGCCTTAACATTTCGTCTATTAGTTTTAGCGCTGTCCGTGAAGGTGCTATATATCTATTTTCACACCGATTCACTGTTTTGGATGAGACTCCTAAAGCAGCAAACTGTTTTTGAAAAAGATTAAGTTGTTGCCGAAGATGCCGAACCAAATCTAAGATTCCCAGGCGTTTTATCACAGGCATCTTCTCTTTCTATTCTTACAGCACGACTACGATAGGACACCTATCTTATTGCTTGTCTCTGGCTTAGGGGATATTTCTCACGCCAAGCTGCGATCGCGATGACAATTATTTAACCGAACATGATATTACCTGTCCCTTATATTTCTGGGCAGGCAGGATACCCACCCCATAAGACAATACGCTTGGGTTAAACTCGCAAAAGC
>NZ_JAYGHE010000060.1:0-46233 GCF_034931145.1 Nostoc sp. UHCC 0252
TACCTCTGGAAAAAGAAAAAGCTTCTGTTGGAACAATTCGGTGAGAAATCCGGGAAATGCAAGGCGGGATATCGATACTTTGACAAGATTTACAGCGTGCTGTATTAGTCACTTCAAGCGGGATGAAAATAATCGTAAATTTCTTGAGCCAAACGCGGGCCGATTCCTGGAACCTCAGCGAGTTGTGGGGTTGTTGCTTGGCGAATATAATCAACTGAGCGAAAATGCCCTAGTAGCTGCTTTTGTCGATGATGTCCTAAACCAGGAATTTCATCTAAACGCGATCGCTTTAATTTATCACTACGTTGCTGACGATGAAAAGTGACTGCAAACCGATGCGCTTCATCTCGCAACCGTCGCAACAACTGCACCCCTGGTTGTTCTGCATCAGTTGTCAAGGGTTTAGATTCTCCCGGTAAAAAAATCTCTTCTCGCTGCTTCGCTAAACTCACAACTCGCAAATCTTCTAATAAATTCATCTCTTGCAAAACGGCAATAACTGAAGATAACTGACCTTTACCGCCATCAATCATGATTAAATCAGGCCAATCTGGATTACCCAAACGTGACAACTGTGCATCTTCCGCATACTTACGGAAGCGTCGCCCAATAACTTCAGCAAGACTAGCAAAATCATCCGAATGTCCCGCCGTTACCGTGGGATTTTTAATTTTGTAGTGGCGATAATGCTGTTTAGCGGGTAAACCGTCGATAAACACAACTTGCGAAGCTACAGCATTTGACCCTTGAATGTGAGAAATATCATAACCTTCGATGCGGTGGGGTATATCTGGTAAATCGAGAATGGCTGCTAAATCTTGCATTGCTTGGTGATTGCGATCGCCAAATTTTTGCATTCTTTGCAATTCATACTGAGCATTTCGCTCTACCATCTCAATTAATTCTGCCTTCGTTTGTCGCAAAGGAGTTAAAATCGTGACTTTTTTACCTTTGCGTTGAGTTAAGACATCGGCCAATATGTCGCTATCTGGTAAATCATGCTGTACCAGAATTTCTAAAGGTATTTCCACTGAGTCAGCAGTTTGGTAATGTTCCTCCAAAGCTCGTTGTAAAATAGCTCCTGGTTCTGCGTGAGCGTCAGCCACAAAAGCTAAACGTCCTACCAATTGCCCAGCGCGAATCTGGAATAATTGAATACAAGCGTGTTCTTCGTTAGCCGCCAGTGCGATCGCATCCCGTGAAACTGTATCATCTGGTAAGGATACCTTTTGGTCAGCAGTCAGCGACTTTAACCCAGAAATTTGATCGCGAATCCGCGCTGCTGACTCAAAGTTCAAGTTTTCAGCTGCTGTATTCATCTGTTGAGTCAAAATATCAATCAATTCCTGAGTTCGCCCTTGAAAGACCATCGCTATTTTTTGCACAATTTTGCGATATTCTTCTGGTGAAGTCAGCTTTTGACACACACCCGGACAACGCCCTAAATCATAATTTAAGCACGGACGGTCTTTGAAAAGTGGTTGAGGTCGTTGTCGCTGAGGAAAGATCCGCTTGCAGATGCGGACAATCTCTCGTAATAAACCAGCATCAGTATAAGGCCCGTAAAATTTATCCTTTTCTTTGCCGAATTGACGTTTACGGGTAATAAAAATTCGCGGATATTCTTCTGACCAAGTAATGCAGAGATAGGGATATTTCTTATCATCTTTGAGCAGCACGTTGAAGTATGGCTGGTGCTGCTTGATCAAATTGGCTTCTAGCGCTAAGGCTTCCGCTTCAGTATCAGTGACGATGAATTCAATTTCTGTCACCAACTTGACCATCGTGGCGATGCGTTCAGTCTTGTTGTAGCCATCGCGGAAATAGGAACGAACACGCGATCGCAACTTCCGTGACTTACCTATATATATAATGCGATCGCTCTGATCCCGCATGAAATAAACCCCCGGTTCCGGTGGAATTTCGGCTAGACGATTTTCCAGTCGTTCCGGCTCTTTAACCAGTGGTAGTATTTGAGTAGATATTGTCACAACCAAAATTAGGTAATCTTTCTCTATTTTAAGAAAAATTCTTTTTCCGTGCCGATTTCACAGAGTAATTATCAAGTAAATATGAAGTAGGTAGCCTTTGAGTCCGTAGATGCTTCTAAGGCTACTCTACGAGTTATCCAACTGAGTACCCGTAGGGTAAGTTGGTTTACAACCTAGTACAACACCGTTACCATCTCAATTAACAAGACTTAGGTAAAAATTTCTTTGTAAAGGTAGGTAGCTTCTTTTACAGTTTACTAAACAATTTTCTACAAGGATTATAACTTTGGAGCAGACAATGGTTTATCTACCCTTAGTCTTAGTTTTCATCTGCTACTGTCAGAATAAAAACTTATCTTTTTGAATTTGCGATCAACATTTTAAAATAGATAACAATCTATTATTCAAAACTTTATTTTATTCTTTTACTAATTTTAATATCTTCTTGTTAAAAAGCAAGGGAAACCAAAAGTTTAACTTATATAAATATCAAGTAAATATATTATTAATATACAATATTTTTGAACGTTTATTGAGCTTACAATCTTAAGCGATCTAACGGATTTAGTAAGTTAATTTTACGAATATAATTGGAAATATAGTTATTTAAATAATTTACTATTAGAGCTAAACTATGAACATACAAGACTTTGAAGCCCAGTATCGGGAAGCAATGGCTGAAACTCTCAATGAACTTCAAACCGCCGTTTTGCTGTTAGAACAAGTACAAAATAAAATTTTAACAATTGGTAATTCTATACAAAATATTAGTAAGCAAGTTGAAGAGTTCATCGCTGACCAAAAATCTGAATAAAGAGATGTTTAGCAGAAAAGTTTATCTATGGCTCAAAGTTAACTCTTCTTCAATTGTAAGTATAAGATCCTTCAGCTTTAGAGGTTTGACAAAATAACGACGTGCGCCCAAACTTAGAGCTAATTCTTGATCTGCCTTAAAAGCAAAAGCTGAAACCACAATAATAGGTATTTTTGACAAATCAGGTTTTTGCTGGACTTCTTTTAAGAGTGAATAACCGTCAATGTCTGGCAATTTTAAATCTAATAACATTAATTCTGGCTGAAATTTTTCTATGGTTGAAAAAAAAGCAGAGCCTTCTGATAAGCTTTGAACGTCGTACCCACAGTAACTTAGATAATCAGTCAGCAACAACCTATTGAGATAATGGTCTTCAACTAGCAAAATTCGTTTAACTTTGTGTGACCGCAATGCTTGATCTATATCGAATAATTGTGCTGTCATTGCTACCTATTATCTAATGATATTAAATAAAAGCCACCGATTATTACCATAAACTAAAATGGTAGTGCATTAAAACTGCAAAGCCAATAAAAACTTGACTCCGATAGTTCAGTCAAAAATATTAATCTTTTTTAACTGCACTCCAATACTAATAATAGTATGCTCAAGTATAAAATTAATCAAATATTAAGATTTTCTTTACGAGCATTTCATGATTTAGATTTTTAAACAAAAAACTGATTTTAAAATTTAACTTACCAAGTTTTATAAGTGTAATTGCCTAAGTAATACTAGGCTAGTAGTCATTTGTAGAACAGTTAACATCTGGATTTGAGGGCGAATAATAAAATTATACGAAATTGCTGCTACAAATAGGTTAGTAACTTTTTTGCAAATTGCAAATATTATTAGAGATAGTATAACCTAGATGATTAAATCATCTTATTATATAGAGCTTCTATTGGATTGTGCAAAAAACCTCAGTATATATCTATTATTTCCTGTTTTATCCCTACATAAGTAATTTTATGAATCAAATCAAATTGCTATAGCTGGAAGGAAGTATTTATAAAAAAAAGGGAGCAGTTAGCTCCCTTACTTATTTGTAGTTTTGAACCTGCAACATTAAATAGATGCTTTTTTAAATTTGCGTCGGGTAGTAAACACACCAGCCACACCCAGTAGACCAAGTATTACTGATGGTTCTGGGACTGCTACGGGAGGTACACCCTTGATGGTGACTTCATAATTACCACTGTGCGATAAACCATCAGCACCTGAACCTAAATTGTTGCTTAGTCCGCTTTTTGTAGCAGAAAAGCTGTAAAGTAAATCAGTCTTGCCGTTATAGGTAACTTTAACAACTTCACTAGCTTGAAATTCATTTTTGAGAAGCTTACCCAAGTTTCCTAACAAAGGCGCATAGTAATCTTTTAAATTGTAATGACCGGCTAATCCAATTTTGATTTCGCCACTGATGTCATTTTGATTAACGTAAGAGATGTTAGGGTCGCTAGAGCGTTGGAAACCATTGATGCCTAAAAATGCATTAAAAGCTTGATTACGAGGGATAAAACTTGTTCCTAGACCAGCTGCATCATAAAATTGGTTAAACCAAGTATTTGCAAAGTTATTTGCCCCATAGCTTGTACTCATTCCTGACCCTGTACTAAACCAATCTGTTGCTGTCAGGCTGCTTAAGGTAATACTTTGACCACCAATTTGTCCCGTCAAGGTAGTGTTTTTGTAGAAATCAAAACCTGCTACTTCACTACTAGCTCGTAACTCTACGTTTCCAGTAGGATTTGCAGCATTTCCATCCAGGACTTTTTGTACATTTGCGGGGGTCTTGTCCACGATTTTGGTACTGCTACCTTGGACATCATAGACTAAATAATCATTTGCTGCTGTTCCACCGATACTAGCACCAGTAAGCGTTCCAGCTTGTGCTGGTACAGTAGCGATCGCGCTTACACCAATAGCCATTGAAGCACCAATTACAAGTTTCTGAAAAGTCATTTTCATTTTTTCAAGTCTCTGTCAGGTTTGGAAGTTAAGTTTTAAACTATTGCCGTTTATAGGCTTGGGCTGTCTTGACTACAGGCTTTTTAGCAATCCGACGGCATGAAAACGCCACCGTGCCTTTTTAGCCATCTTTGGTAGCTGAACGTACAAACCCAGTTTAAGAAACAAAGAGACCTGATTGGGTAAAGTTACTGCTGATTATAAATAAAAAGATGACTAATGTTTCTCGATTTTTATACGTCTAATTGCTTATTTTGCTAATTTTTAATAGTATTAAAAATTACATTTGATTATTTTGGGGTTCAGTAATATACGGTCATTCGCAAGGGCGCATAAATGTGCGCCCTTGCTACGTCTTACATCCATACACTTTGCGGCAAAAATCCTTGGTGTTTAGCTTAGAAAGTAATTTAATGAAGGAACTGAGCAATTTTCTCCACAGCAGTTTCCAACAAAGGTGGCTCATGTACCAAGGCAAAACGGACATACCCTTCTCCAGATTTACCAAAGCCAGCACCAGGAGAAGCGGCTACACCAGTTTGTTTGACTAGTTGGGTACAAAATTCTATCGAGTTTTGACTCCAAGCTGAGGGTAATTTTGCCCAGATGTACATTGTGGCTTTGGGAGTAGGAACATTCCAGCCAATGCGGTGCAAAGCAGTGATAAAAGCATCACGGCGCTGCTGGAAGGTAGCTACAGCAGATTTTACCCCAGCTTGAGGGCCAGTCAGGGCTGCGATCGCACCATTCAAAATTCCCCGATACTGATTAAAATCAACGGCGGCTTTTACTTGGCGTAAGGCTTTAATTAACTCGGCATTACCGATGGCGTAGCCAATACGGAAGCCGCCCATATTGTAGGACTTGGAAAGGGTAAAAAATTCAATCGAGACGCTTTTCTCTGGATCGGCTTGCAGAATCGAGGGAACTAGAGATTTTGGATTGGGAGAAGAGTTTACTTCTTCCCCAGTTTCCGCAAATACTAAATCTACGTAGGGGAAATCGTGAACTAGAGCGAGATTATGTTGTTGACAGAAGGCGACAGCTTCTTGGAAGAAAGATAAAGGAGCGATCGCGGCGGTGGGATTGTGAGGATAGCTTAATACCATCATCCGCGACTGGGCTAAAACTGGAGCCGGAATATCAGCAAACACTGGTAAAAAAGCGTTTTCTGCCCGTAATGGCATCGGGTAAATTTGACCACTAGCTAGATAAACTCCCCCGGCATGAGAGGGATAACCTGGGTCGAGCAACAGGGCAAAATCTCCGGGATTGAGCAATGCTAAGGGTAAATGGGCTGTACCTTCTTGAGAACCAATCAGAGGTAGTACCTCAGTTTGGGGATCTACCTTGATGCCAAATTTTTGTTCGTACCAGTTGGCTGCGGCTTCACGAAACCCAAAAGTACCGTTAAACAACAGATAGCCGTGGGTACTGCGATCGTGGAGAGATTGGGCGATCGCCTCGATGACGTGTGCCTCGGCTGGTAAATCAGAAGACCCCAGCGACAAATCAATTACTTGTTGTCCAGCAGCCAAAGCGACTGCCTTGGCTCTGTCCATATCAGCAAATACATTCGATTGCAGGGGTTGTAAACGCTTTGCAAATTGCATATTAGTCATTTGTCATTAGTCATTTGTCATTAGTCATTTGCTATGAACTATTGACTAATTACTATTTAAGTGCGTATCTAAGAGTTCGAGTAATTTATCTTTGCCGATAACTCCCTCAGTGGATATCAAAACTTCCTGGCCTTGAAATAGTCTTAGAGCCGGAACACCTTCCACTTGGTACTGCTTAACAGTGAGTGGATTGGGGTCAATTTCCATTTTCACGACTTTGAGGCGATCGCTATATTTGGTAGCAGCTGAGTTAATCATGGGCGACATCAATTGACAAGGCCCACACCAAGAAGCCCAAAAGTAAACTAATACAGGCTGTTCAGCTTTTAAAACTTCTGTTTCAAACTCAGCATCAGTTATGGTGATTACAGCCTTACTCATTGCAGTCTCCATCAGGTGGCGATCAAAGTTGTCACACACAATACTTTATCCCAAAGTAGCCAATATTCCATAGTCAATAATTCATAGTTATTTTGATTCTTAACTATTGACTAATGACATAAAATCCCACAACCAACAGGCGTGGGACTGGCTCATATAAGTTTTCTGACAATTTTATAATTGATCCAATTGCTTGCGTAGAGAATCCAACTCAGCATCAACCACTTCATTAGACTTAGCAGGAGTGGTTTCTTGCTGTGGTGGTAGTTGCGCTTGAGTGACTGGAGTAGCGGGTGGTAGCATTTGCGCTTTCAAAGCTGCCAATTCATCATCAACATCGCTACTACCTTCCAACCGGGCAAATTGGCTTTCTAAATCAGCACCTGCTAATTCTCCAGCAGACTGGGCCCGAGCTTCTTGCATCAAGACTTTTTCTTCCATCCGCTCGAAGGCAGACATTGCACTACTGGTATTCATGCCACTTACCATGTTTTGAAGTTGCTCTTGAGCTTTGGCAGTGGTGATTCTCGCTCTGAGCATTTCTTTCTTGGTTTTAGCCTCAGAAATCTTGCTTTCTAGCTGAATTAAGTTGCGCTTGAGGGTTTCAACTTGAGTGCTTTGGGTATCTAAACTAGCTTTGAGGGCAGTGCTGGTGTCCGTATAAGTCTTCTTACGCTCTAGGGCTTGCCGTGCTAAGTTCTCATCACCTTTTTGCAAGGCTAATTGAGCATTGCGTTGCCATTTATTAATTTCATTTTGGGCATCATTATACTGTTTCTCACTGCGTTTTTGGGCGGCGATCGCTTGGGCTACTCCCTGACGCAGCTGCACCAAGTCTTCCTGCATTTCCAGGATGGCTTGTTCTAGCATTTTTTCGGGGTCTTCGGCTTTGTTAACCAGGTCGTTGAGGTTAGAACTAACTACTCGCTTAATGCGATCGAATAATCCCATAACTTTGTTTTTCCTTGTTTGGTTTACGCTTTTTGTTGGACAGTCAGCTTTTTTACTTTTTAATAGCTACCTATTTCAATGTAATCTTTCCGGCTGGAATCAGTACCTTATAACAACTCTTAATTGTTAGGATATCTCTAAAGTGGGGTAATTAGCCGAACTTCAAGAGTCTTGAGTTTTGGGTAACTGCTGTTGAGGAGGCCGTACTGTGTTCTGCTTTTCCTCGGTAAGCAGACTGTTGTCCTGTGTGTTTTCTGCCTGATTTAAAACCTGTACCTTCATAGCTGCTAATTCAGCATCTACATTATTAGTAGATTCCAAGGAAGTAAATTGTGTTTCCAAGTCATCGCTACCGAGTTGGGCGATCGCAACTGAATGAGCCTCTATTTGTAAAACTTTTTCTTCCATACGCTCAAAGGCGCTCAGACTGCTGGTAGCAGAAACTCCCCCCAGCATTTCCTGGAGGCGAGAAGACGCTTCCGCAGAACGGGCGCGAGCAATATACATATCTTTTTTTGTTTTCGCCTCGGAAATTTTTAACTCTAGCGATCGCATATCCTTTTTTAGCCTAGCAACTATATCGTTTTGCTGCTCTATTTGGGAAAAGAGGGCTGTAGTAGTTTCTTTGTAGGCTTGGCGCTTAGTCAAAGCTTCGCGTGCTAAAGGTTCATTGCCTTGTTGTAAGGCTAGTTGGGCGCGGCGATACCATTCTTCTGTTTGAGAGTTGGCCGCCGCCGCCTGTCGCTCAGTGCGTTTTTGGGTAGCGATCGCTTGTGCTACACCTTGCCGCAACCGCACCAGGTTTTCCTGCATCTCTAGGACAGTTTGCTCTAGAATCTTTTCTGGATCTTCTGCACTACCAATCAAACTATTGAGATTAGCGCGAATTATCCGCAGAATACGCTTAATTAATCCCATGTCGGCTCTCCATTCACGAAACTCAATGCTGTTAGCGGTAGCGGGGCGTTCAGCCCATGCCTAGTTAAAGTCCTGAGAATAAAAATTTTTGTCTTAGGTGTAGTTATGAAGTGCTGAATGACTAGTTCAACTACTGAGTATAAAAATCTGGTTATGGGACTGTAAACAAACAAGATTTTGTCTCTACTATTGGGCACTCAGGACTGTAATCTCATGGTATCGTAGATTTTTGCAACTTATGGCTGCTGAACCCGTGCCTTAATCCCCCTTGACTGTAATAATTGCATGTGTTTTTGTACTTGCTCTTTAGTCTTAAAAGCACCGAGATAAATTAATTCTTTGTTGGGTGATAAATAAGCATCAGGAATTACTTGCCGTGCTGAAGCATAAGCTGCACCTTTATTATCGATTACGACATGATAGAACCCATCTGCTGCTGGTTTGATTTCTGCATTTGGTTTTGGTGAGGTTTTTACCGTTGATGTGGGAGGCAAATTTAGAGGTGGTAAGGGCTGTACCGTTGGTACTGGTGCTACGATCGGATTTGCCGGTTTTAGGGCTGTATTGGGTTCAGGCGGTGCAGCTTGAGGATTTACGGGACTTTGGGGAAGGACTGGAGCAGGTATTACTGAAAGTGTTGGCTGGACTTTAGGTTGTAAGCCAACTAAATCCTTAGCATCTCTCACATCAGGAAACTCTTGGGCAGCTAGATTGGGATACTTGGGTATAGACGTACTGGGTGGCTGGATCTGAGGTTCCACATTACTCCCAACTTCTTTAGCATTTTCTGGTACGGGAGGTGAGTTTCCGTTAAATAATTTGCTTAAATTCCATTGGGGCAAGCCTTTGGGATTGAATACTACATAACCCAAGGTAAGACTTGCTACCAATAGCAGTAACATCGAGCCGATGCCCAAAGGTGATAGCAGGCTGTCACTAGAATTGCTTGGTTTCTTGGTTTCTGGTTGCTCTTCTGTGAGACTTCGCAGCAGTGCTTCACTAGATTCTAAATAGTCATCTGGGTGTTTAAGGTTGTCATCTGGCTGCAAGAGATTTTCACTCTCAGTATTCTTAACGCTTGTCGGCACAATACTGCTACTAAAGTTGGGCGGCGGTGGCGGAAGTTGAGTTTGTGTTTTAGCAGCATCGGGAGTATAGGGCACATTGAGATTTACTTGTTCAGTATTTACCGTAGCTGAGGCTGGGTTCATCTCAGGATTTACAGCTACAAAAGGTGCTGGTGGTATGTCAATTTTTGCTGTAGCTGGCGATGGATTTCCCTGATGATTCACGGGTACAGGTACAGGTGGCACGTTAGTTTTAATTTCCGTTACTGATGACTGAGTTGCGCCCAATGTTGTAGGAATGGCAGTCAATGACTGAGCTTGACTGTTCATGTAACTTGCAACACGGCGCTGGTTCGATGACACCAAACCATTTCGCGTCCGTCGGTATCGAGCTAACTCTTGATCTAGCGGCACTTCTAAACTTGCTAATGCTGCTGCTAGTGCTGGTTTCAAACCAGGTGTTTTAGACGATTGAGTACCGGAATCGTTCAGGGGGTTTTGAGTCATTGCCTCTGTGCCTCAAGCGTAGATTGTTGGAATTAACTTTATATTTGTGACAATAGTAGCGAAAATTATTTAAATAGATAGATTGGGAATGGGGAATTGAAAAGAGGCAGAGGGGCAGGGTGCAGGGGGAAGAGGGGAAAACTCTTCTCCCTTGCTCCCTGCTTCCCATTCCCTACTCCCCACTCCCCACTCCCCACTTTTAACGATGTCGTTGAAATCAATTAATGATATTTTGGGCGCTTTAGAAAAGCAGGCTAAATGGCAGGAGCAACCATTTCAACTTTTGCTCAAGTGTTGGGCAGAAGTTGTGGGGCCAGTAGTTGCGGCAAACACTCGACCATTATCGATTCAACGCGATGTTTTGTCGGTAGCAACTTCTAGTGCTGCTTGGGCGCAAAACCTGACTTTTGGCCGCACGTCTCTGCTTTTAAAGTTGAATAAAAAGCTGCCAACGCCTTTGGTTGATATTCGCTTCTCTACTGCTGGCTGGCAAAAACCGTCTGTGCAGAGAATACAGCAACAAACGGTTTTACCCGATGAACATCCTAGTTACCTTGGTGATGAGATTAGCCACCCTGATGTTACACCCGCCAAGGATGTAAATACTGCTTTTGGGCATTGGACGAAGATTATGCGATCGCGATCGCATGGCTTACCCCTTTGTCCCCAATGTGAATCTCCTACCCCACCCGGCGAACTCCAGCGCTGGGCAGTTTGCTCTGTCTGTGCTGCTAAACAGTTTTGAAGTAAGTCAGTTTTGAGCAAAATAGTTCAGCGATTATTTCTTGAGCAGAATTTATCTCGAAGTAATTTGCTGCGGCCATCTAGAGAAGTTCTAATTCTTGAGAAAATATATATTTTACAGCTACAATATACCAAACGTGGTAGATAACCCAGGCTATTTATCTGAAATTATATGCCTTCATCTGTCCTTAAGGAGGAAGTTAAAAGGTTAGATAAATCAAAAGCTTTACTTTTACTCTTGATCCCTAATAAGTTTTAGCCAATATCTATAGGTAATCACTCTCCAGATTATTTAAAAATATAACAAGATTATAAAAACATCCTAAAGTTTATTTTTTCGTCGGGATCGCTGAAACCTATAGAAAATAATGGCTTTTTGGCTTTTATCCGTCTTTATATATAGAAGCAAAATATAAAGATGAAATTCAGCCAGAAACGGCACTAAAGATGAATCCAAATGAAACCTATTAAATTTTCAGCATCTGCTTGTAAATATTGCCGTCATTATCAGCCAGAAGGCCGCCGTGGTGGAACGTGTCAGCAGTTGGGAGCGCCAGTTCAAGCAACTTGGAAGGCTTGCTCCTTGGCGCTCCCACCTTTTGCGCCTTCTTGGGAAACTTTGGAAGATGCTTGGACTTTGCCAGATGCAGCACCAGTTTTAGCTTGTTCTTATCCTCTACCTTCAGATTTAGATCATGCTGTTGCCCCTATAGAGGAAATAACCGCCTCTGTATATTCTCAAGAGGCCAAAACTGAAGCAGTGTTTATTTAGCTATCCATTATTACTGAACCAATTTTGTAGTTTGCTGAAAATAAGATTTGTTTTTAAGATATTTAGTGCCATAAACGTTGACATTTACAAAAATCGCACCCTTTATTGAGGTGCGATTTTTGCAATTCTAAGGTAGCCAAGGAAAAGAGCGAAAATCTGGCGGACGTTTTTCGAGAAAGGCTTGTTTACCTTCAGACCCTTCTTCTGTCATGTAATAGAGTAGCGTGGCATTGCCAGCTAGCTCTTGTAAACCAGCTTGTCCGTCACAATCAGCATTAAAGGCGGCTTTGAGACACCGAATTGCGATCGGACTTTTTTCTAAAATCTCTTGCGCCCATTGAATACCTTCCGCTTCTAGTTGTTCCACTGGGACAACACAATTAATTAAACCCATTTCTAGAGCTTGTTGGGCATCATATTGGCGGCAGAGAAACCAAATTTCTCTAGCTTTTTTTTGTCCCACAATGCGGGCGAGATAGCTGGCTCCAAAACCACCGTCGAAACTGCCTACTTTCGGGCCAGTCTGTCCGAAAATAGCGTTATCGGCAGCAATAGTAAGGTCGCAAATTAAGTGTAGAACGTGTCCGCCACCGATCGCATATCCCGCCACTAAAGCAATCACCACTTTCGGCATGGAACGAATCAGGCGTTGTAAGTCCAGCACATTCAAGCGAGGGATGCCAGTATGGTCTACATAACCCGCATGTCCCCGCACACTTTGATCGCCACCTGAACAGAAAGCATATTTTCCATCAGTGTGTGGGCCGTAGCCAGTAAATAGGACGACACCAATAGTAGTATCTTCACGAGCATTACAGAAAGCATCGTACAGTTCAAAGACTGTTTCAGGACGGAAAGCATTGCGTTTATGGGGACGGTTGATGGTGATTTTTGCAATGCCATCAGTTTTTTGATACAGAATATCTTCGTAGTTTTTGGCAGTTTGCCAGTTAATTTGCATTGGTATGTAGTGCGCTGTTGCTTCAAGGATTTTATCGCGGACGTAGGGACATGCGATACCTGCGGTGGGCTACGCTTACGCTAAAATTGCTGTCTCAAGCCTTTACAATTTGGTAATTGTCTGGGTGTGGAGAAATCAAAATGCGACGTGACACCATTTTCTACAAATTATTTAAGCAATTTCCGGGTTTGCTATTTGAATTAGTAGATGAACCACCCCCAGAAGCAGAAAACTACCAGTTTGAATCAGTTGAAGTGAAAGAAACTGCGTTTCGGATTGATGGAGTGTTTTTACCTCCGGCTGATGCAGTTTCCAAAACCGTCTTTTTTGCTGAAGTGCAGTTTCAGAAGGACGAAGACTTATATCACCGCTTCTTCAGCGAATTGTTTTTGTTTCTCTACCGCAACTCTATTCGTTACGATGACTGGTTTGGTGTAATAATTTTTGCTTCTCGCAGTCTGGAACCTTCTTCCTCTTCAATTCACCGTGCTTTGTTAGAAAGTGGTCAAGTCAGGCGGGTTTATCTGGATGAGTTGGGGGATTTGCGAGAACAACCTTTGGGATTAGGTTTGATGTTGCTAACAAATGTTACTTCTGAAACCGAAGCAGTGGAAGGGGCGCGATTTTTGTTGGAGCAAGCACGGCAACAGTCGGAGCAAGCGATAATTGATTTAATTACAACGATTATTGTTTACAAGTTTTCTGACCTAAGTCGACAGGAGATTCAAGCGATGTTGGGACTGAATTTGGAAGAACCACGGGCTATTTTGGAAGCGAAGGAAGAAGGGCGAGAGGAAGGAAAGGTTGAAGGACGAGAGGAAGGAAAAGTTGAGGGAGAAAGAGCGATCGTTTTACGACTATTAAATCGGCGCGTGGGTAATATTCCTGATGTGCTTCTGTCCCAGATTCAAGGGTTATCGGTGGAACAGTTGGAAGCTTTAGGTGATGCTTTGTTGGATTTCTCTACTCTTGCTGATTTGGAAGGATGGTTACAAGATCAACCAAGAGGGTAAGTTTCACGCAGAGGAGAAGGGCGATACCTGCGGTGGGCTACGCCTACGCACTCCGTAAAATAATTATGGCTACAAATAAAGTTTCTCGAACTGAAGAAGCATTTGTAGACGCGCAAGTATATCAGAAGCGGCGGAAGAAAAAGTGCGATCGCTCATCCTGCGACGACTGTTAAAACGACTATTTGGTGAAATTGCTGAGGAACTTTTAGCCAAAATTCAGGCATTATCGCTGGAACAGTTGGAAGCGTTTTAATGGTTAATGTTACTCAAATATATGGCGGAATCGGTTTTTTAACTTCAAACCACTGTATATTTCCACATAAATTACAAGATATAGCCTCACAGTTCATATACCAGTCTTGCGAAGGGCGACTCATAGAATGACTTTCTTGTATCATCGTAAAAGTTTTCAAGCCTGAATACCGCATTAATTCATAAAACCCTTCGCCACAGAAACGACAGCGTGAACCAACTTTACCAGGGTAGAAATGTTCATAGATTAAGCGCCTAACTGTTTCTGATTCTTCTTTTAGCTTGGCAACATTTAGACGCTGATTAGGTTCTTCAACAACTGATTTATCTAGAATTCTTTGTGTTATGTAGTCAAGTTGAGGATTTTGACATACATAAGACAGACTATTAGAATCCTTGTAGTTTTCCCTAGAAAATATTTTTCCGGTAAGCAAGAAATATAATATTTTTCCTAATGCGTATGAATCAACAGCCAAGGTTACTTGTTCGCTACGCCCCCCTTCAAGTTCAGGTGAAATATAGTATCGGGAGCCTACTTGCTCCATAGTTTCTGTTAAGCGGTTATCCTCATCTATAAAGTAGCAAATTCCGAAGTCAAGAATTATTGGATTATTATCTCGATCAAGAATTATATTATCTGGCTTTAAGTCACGATGCACTATACCCTTTTCATGTGCGTAAGCTACTGTGTCACATATATCTGTAAAAAGAGCTAGAGCGTCAAGTGGTTTTAGAGGTACTACTTTAGTCAAAGTAAGTCCTGAGTAGTGTTTTGTTACGAAATAAGGTTCAGGATCTAGAGAAAAGTCCAAAATGGGGGCGATCCTCGGATGATTTAACTTTGTTCCAGCTTTGATTTCCTGCTCAAATCTCTTAATTCGGTTAAGGTTTTTTAATTTTTTAAGAATACAGTTTTCAGTAAATTCACCACTTAAATCTTTTACAAGAAACACATGAGATTGACCACCTTCACCAACTGAGCTAATATTTTCCCATCTATTACCGAACTTTTTTGGTGGCATTTCAAAAACCTCACAAGACACAATACTATCAATTGATGATATTGTAGATAAAAAAATTCCAATGTGGTCAAAACCAAAAATACTAATTGGGCTAATCGTAAATGTACCGAGATAGCTGTTTTAAACAATACGTTTATTTTTGCCTCAATCCTTAGTATCCTAATACCGTTGAACAACACCAGCACTAAAAATTCTTGTGGGAAAGCACTTGTAAATTTTTGAATACCACAAGTGTTTCATATAATCGCTCTATTTTAGCCTGCTATTCAGCAACACCTAATGCAATAGTTAAATTACAATATCTGCGGCAAACTCCCGTAAATTCTCCTGTCGCCACTTAGCGTCATGTTTACGATTTGTCTGCAACTCTAAAACCCGAATTCCTTTCGTTGCTAATGGGTTTAATTTTTGCTGCAATTGCTGCCAAGAAGTAATCAATTCATGTTGCACATTATAAGTAGCGCACAACTGAGCAAAATCAATATCCTGGGGAGTGCCAAAAAACTCTTCAAATGGTGGGTCAAATTTGGCAATGGGTAACATTTCAAAAATGCCACCGCCATTGTTATTGATTAACACAATCGTCAGATGTCCGACAAACTTATTGCGGATTAAAAAACCATTTGTGTCATGCAACAGCGCTAAATCTCCTGTTAACATCACACTACTTTGCTGGCGATGGGCAATTCCTAAAGCTGTGGATAATGTGCCATCTATGCCATTTGCACCCCGGTTAAAGTGCGATCGCACTCCTAAATTATTCGGTTTCCAGAAATATTCCACATCCCGCACAGGCATACTATTTGCAATAAACAGAGGCGTTCCTGGCGGTAAAATCTGAGAAATTAACCAAGCTGCTTTACTCTCAATGATTTCATCTATTTTCTCCATCGTCTGGTCAACAACTAACCTGACTTTAGTTTCTGCATCACACCATTGCTTTCCATAGTCTGAGGAGAAAGATAAATTTCCCTCCTCTACTTTTATGTCTTCTATAGATATCCGTAAATGCGTCGTTCTCCCGTGCAAAGGGTCAAGGTTTTGGTCACTCTTGTCAATTACCCAACGTCGCGGATGGGTTGCATCTATCCAGGTACGTAGTTCTTTACTCGTAGGCATTTCACCCACCTGAATCACCATTTCGGGCGCTAACTGCTTTGCTAGTTGTTGATTTCGCAAAATCAAGTCGTATGTGGAAATTAAATAAGGATTGAGTTCGGCGTAATTTCTGACTGGGGAAAGTCCCTCAGCTAGCACTGGCCATTTGAGAGTTTGGGAAAGGTGCGCGATCGCTCTACAATATTCCTCTGGTTGCGACGGTTGGGCAACACCTGCGATAATAATGCCGCGATCGCATTCTTTCCATTGTTGGGGAATAGGGAATGGGGAATTGGGAATGGGGAATGAGTTTGTTATTCCTGCGAAAAAGTCTTCTGGGTGAAATTGCGATCGCAGATAAGTCAAGTCAATTCCATCAGGAAGAGGCGCTAAGGGATCACGAAAGGGAATATTCAAATGTACTGGCCCCTTTGTAGGAGTTTGCGCTCTTTCCCAGCCATGAATTACCGTTTGTCGCAGGTAAGCTAGCATTCCTAAATCGGCGGAAGGTAAGGCTAACTCTGTTTGCCAATTTGGGTAGTTTCCATATAATCTCAACTGATCTATAGTTTGCCCTGAGTGACAATCTCGCAATTCTGGGGGCCTATCGGTGGTTAATATCAATAGTGGGACGCGACTATATGAAGCTTCAATGACTGCTGAATAAAAATTTGCTCCTGCTGTACCAGAGGTGCAAACTAGTACCACTGCGCGTCCGGTTGCTTGAGCTTGTCCCAAAGCGAAAAAGGCGGCGGAGCGTTCATCAAGAATGGAAATCGCTTCAATTTCAGGTGCTTGTTGAGCAAAGGCGATCGCTAAAGGTGTAGAGCGCGATCCTGGGCAAATGATAGCACAAGTCAATCCCAACCGCTTTAAGGTCTCTGTTAAAATATAAGCCCAAAGTTGATTAACATTTTTAAAGGCGATCGGCATTAAATCAAACATAGCTATAAAACAATCTTAAATTTTAGATTTTGTCTGGGGAAATTCAATTTAAAATCCATCAATGCGGTGTTGGATTCCATCACCGCCAAGCGAGTTTCTGGGAAAGAAAATCTCCAAGCAAACTCGCTCCACTTTCTACAAAATGCACAATTTGCTCTCAAACTTTTATGGACTGCATTCATTTAACGGGAATTCGCGGCTATGGCTACACTGGGTATTTACCAGAAGAACAGGTGCTAGGACAATGGTTTGAGGTGGATGTGAGGTTATGGTTGGATATCTCCACAGCGGCCAAGACTGACGCGATCGAAGACACTTTAGATTATCGCAGCGTCATTAGCTTGATACAACATCTGATCAAAACGTCTAAATTTGCTTTGATAGAGAAATTGGTAGCAACGATCGCAGATTCTATTCTCCAAGAGTGCGATCGTGTAACGCAAGTCCAAGTCACTCTCAGCAAACCTGCTGCACCTATCCCAGACTTTGGTGGCAAAATTAGCATTGAACTGACTAAAGCTAAGTCCAACCTCTAAAGCAAAAAACCTGTTTTTTATCTCAATATCTATAAAACTAGTAAAACAAGGGGGTTTACATGGAGCGTGGGAGTATCTCACAAAGAGAATCTTTCCTGCCATTGCCCCCAGTAAATGCTCGTGGCAAAAAAAGTAAAAATTAGTATTAATTATTTGCGAAACTAGACAAAATCAAGATTATTTGCTGAAATAATGAGCAAAATCCTCTTGTTCTAGAGCAACTTTACAGGTAATTGGTAATCCGATAGTTTCAGGCTTGGATTTGCACTCCAACTCAGAAAGAAGCTATTTGTAGACAAATCTATATTCAAGTCTTTGATTCTAAATAGTTCCTGTTATTTAATTCAATTTTGTTATTGATTAATTTTGGCATAAATACTATACTTAATGTTTATTTTCTTCAGGAAAATTATTATTTGAAGAAGAATTCAGAAGTCAGAATTCAGGAGTCAGAATCAATTGGATGGGGATTAAGACCCCAACCAATTGTAGACACCGTGCAGACGATGGGGTTTTAAACCCGTTTATTCATCTACCAGTCGCACAGAATTCAATTCTGAATTCTGGCTCCTGACTCCTGAATTCTGTTTGATAATTCTTGAAAATCAGTTTTTGATCGCTAGTAATCATATAATAATTGACATTTAATGTTAATGGCATCATATTAACTGCATAGAGTAATCAGAATTAGCTTTAACAAGCGCAGGACTTATGGAAGGTTAATAATATGATGCTATTTGCTCATGTGTAAGTATTTATATCAAGCATACTACAGAGTAGTAAAACATTGTTTATGATAAAACAAGAACTTTTATACAGAGTTGACACTAACAACAAAAATCTGAACCTTAGCAAACAGGTTGTTTTACCATGTTCGCCCGCAAAATCCTAGTTGTTGAGGATGAGGAAATCATAGCCTCAAATATTAGAAATAGCTTACAAAAATTAGGTTATTCCGTCTCAGAAATTACTCAGTCTGGTGAAGAAGTAATAAAAAAGGTAGCAGAAATTCATCCAAGTTTAGTATTAATTGATATCTGCCTAGCTGGGGAAATTGACGGTGTACAGGTAACAGATATTATTCAGAATCGCTTCCATGTGCCTGTAGTATATCTAACAGAGTGTTTGGCAGAGTGTTCTGAATATAAAACATTACATAAAAATCAGTTAAGTGAGCCTTTTAGTTACATAGCCAAACCATTTATTGAAAGTGATTTACATTTTACGGTTGAAATGGCTTTGTACAAACATCAGAGCAAAAAAATATTATACGAAGAAAAACAGAGGCTAACAGCAATTATTAACAGTATGGGCTGTGCAGTGATTGTGACTTATGCAAATGGTTGTATTCAAATGATGAATTCTACAGCAGAACTAATCACTGGGTGGAAGGAAAGTGAAGCTTTGGGCAAAGATTTAGTACAAGTAGTGAGCTTATCTGACAAAGATAAAGGAGAAAAAATTGGAAATTTAGCTACAGATGTAATCGAAACAGGTAAAATTTTAAATTTACCAGAAAACTGTATACTGATTACCAAAGATGGTAAAGAGATAGCAATTGGGGATAATGTTGCACCCATCCGCGATCGCAATGGTAATATTACTGGTGCAGTTTTAGTTTTTCAGGATATTACCAAACGCAAAAAGACAGAGGCGCAACTGATCCGCAATGCGTTTTATGATGGGCTGACAGCGTTACCAAACCGTATTTTATTTTTAGATCGACTCAGACAAACGATTGAGCGTAGCAAACGCAGAAGCGATTATTATTTTGCAGTTTTATTTTTGGATTTAGATGGTTTCAAGGAGATTAACGATCACTTTGGGCATGGAGTTGGGGATGATTTTTTAGTAGCGATCGCTAGACGTTTAGAGTCGTGCTTACGAGGTGGCGATACTGTAGCACGATTTGGTGGTGATGAGTTTACTGTTCTTTTAGAGGATATTAAAGACATTACCGACGCTACCAACGTTGCCAAACGGATTCAAGAAGCGTTGCGATCGCCAATTAACCTCAATGGATATGAATTATCCACTACAGCTAGCATTGGTATTACTTGGAATTTTAATAGTTATGAAGAGCCTGCAACTCTCTTACGGGATGCTGATATTGCAATGTACCGAGCTAAACGGCAGGGAAAAGCTACTTATGCCATATTTAGTTAAGTTAGTCCTTTCTGCTGCCTAAATGTTATGGAAAAGACCGAGAAACAAAAAATGCTCGCAGGCGAATTATATCTGGCGGAAGATCCAGAATTGGCTGCCGAAAGTAAACGAGCTAGTCGTTTGTTGCGAGGTTACAATTCTACAACTGAAGAACAGCCAGAGCAACGCCAGGAAATTTTGCAAGAATTACTTGGAAAGATAGGTGACAAAGTATTAATTGTGCCACCCTTTCACTGTGACTATGGTAGTAATATTTTTGCTGGTGACAGATTATATATGAACTATGGCTGTGTAATTTTAGACTGCAATACAGTTCATATTGGTGAAAATGTCTTATGCGCTCCTTATGTGCAAATTTATACGGCTTATCATCCTACAGAACCAGAAATTCGCCTTTCTGGGAGAGAATTAGCTGCCCCAGTTAACATTGGTAATAATGTCTGGATTGGTGGCAGTGCAATTATTTGTCCAGGTGTAACTATTGGGGATAACACAACCATTGGGGCTGGCAGTGTAGTTGTCAAAGATATACCTGATAATGTTGTCGCTGCTGGTAATCCCTGCCGCGTCATTCGATATTTATCCTAGAGTTTAAAATTTATATCCTCTGGCAATCCAATAAAGCCAGTCTGCGATCGCTTCTTGAGTTTCGCTATCAGCATCAATGGCTGCTATTTCAGATAACTTAGCAGAATATACATCATCATCCTTACCATTAATGTCAGCCACTTCGACAAACATATCTTTTAAGCACTCATCATCTGGGGCCATTCCCAGCACTTCCACTTGTTTCTCCTCGGTAGAACCTGATTTGCGTCCCTTCTTAGTCCATTTAGCCATAAAGGGAAAATTCAGAGCCTCTTCAAGGTAGTAATACCAACCCATAGCCCGGTCTTCTTTGTCTTCAGCATCTACAATAATCTCTGTTTTAATGCGATGCTCTCGGTTTTCGTCGGCTTCAACACTAGGCATAAGATAACGCTCTGCGTATAATGCATTTCGATAATACTACCAAAGTCTTGCCTAAGAATAATTTTTCTAAAAGATAGTTAAATATATAGGATTTACATACAAGATATCCCCCAACCCCTTTTTTGAGGAGGCTTTTAGAGTTGCTCTATTTTTAAGAGAGGTCAAGGGGAATCTAGATTTTAGGTCTCAGTGCGTAAGCTATGGTATATCTTGGTTATACAAAAAACCGCTTGCATTGACAAACGGTTTTCTAGTTATTGTCCTCAAAGAGGAAATTATTTGTTGCGCCAAGATGCGAAGTTATGTCATAGCACCTAAGCGCAAAATTTTGCAGAAATTGAAGAAGAATTCAGGAGTCAGAATGAATAAGTGGGGGATTCAGACCCACCACTCGATTCTTGCGCCACTAAATCTCCGATTTAGTAAGGGAGCAAAAACGCCGTTTATTCATCCGCCACTCGCTTAACCTTCTTCTGAATTCTGGCTCCTGACTCCTGAATTCTGTTCGTTAAACAAGTCTCAAATCAGGATAATTCGACAATACATCATCAGATGTGAGGGTATCATTTTCAGCTTGTGGAGTCCAAAGAACTTCAATTGCCAAAAGCTTTTCGCTAGGGATACTACCAATTTGGCGCAAAGCTTGACGCAAGTCATCAGCACTATTAATTGCTGTAGGAATATCAAACTTACCTAGTGTCGCTGCCAACAAGGTGACGATAATATATTCCCCTGGGCCTTCAGTAAATAGGCGAGTGGGGTTGTCGAGTTCACCAGCCGGAGGTAAAGCATCTTTGGCAAGGGCTGCTTTTAGCTGGTTGTTGACGTTAGAAAGAGTTTCTTCGCTAAACTTGCTGCGTTCTGCCAGTGACAAGCGATTAAATTGACTTTCAGCTGAATTTAAACTGGCTTGTTGAGTACCACCACCTGCATATACAAAGTATTCAGGATGGCGGAGTAAAGCTAGGCTAGCTTCTTGCAGAATTTCTGCTCTCCCCTCTGGGGTGTTAGTATCAGCAGTTTCAGCAATGTGGTTGAGTTCATTTTGCAATTCACGCGCTTGGGCTAACAAACCTACTTGCAAACGAGTTACAGAAACAGACGGATTACTGCTGTAATTTGCTTCTGAAGTTTCACCGCTAGAGACGCGACGGAAAGTTTGCACTAAGAAATTAGCGATCGCAAAGAAGATTAAGATGCTAAATAGACCACCAAATCCTCCCCCAATCCCCCAAAAAGGAATTAGGAAGGGAAAGCCAAAACCGCCACCATAACCACCACCAAAACCACCGCCAGGGTAGTATCCGCCCCCACCAGGAGGTGCATAAGTGCGTGGTGTATAGGTACGACTGGAAGGCGCTCTAAATGAGCCACCACCGATCCGGCCCCCACTGCGGGCTGCTAATGCTCCATCGGCGTGACTAAAAGCCAAAGTTAAGACTAGGCTTAGAGCTAAAAAGGTTTTGAACAGTGGTTTGATGATTTGTTGTAGTTTTTTACGCATAGTACAATCGCTTGGAAAACAGAATTTTTATGATTTCTCCCCATACTGGTAGGAGTTTTGCGGTATATCGCTAACGCTGGTCTGTAACAAGCAAGCGAGGTTGTAGCATTCACTTTATAAAGGCTACATATCCAATCTACCGCGTCTTATCTGGTGTAGACAGCGATCGCAGGGGGGATTTCTCGACTGGGGAACCGTACCTTAAGATATGTTTACAATTACAAACATTTTCGATGTCTACGACGGGCAATTGTGGCAATGTCTTAGACTTGGCACTTCCAGATCACAGTCTTGGATTATACAGATGATTCCAATTTGTGATGATGATTCTGACTAATTTTTTAATACTTCACCCTACTCGTTTGGTCGGAATACGAGAGGATATTTCATCAATAATAGTATTTATATTTACATTTAAATAAATCTTAAGTACGTATAGGCGACAGACTTAAAATTGAGTATGATCCTTATCAGGAAGACTAAGTAGACATAGATATCTCAAAAATACTTATTTAAGCTTTTGGCATTTTGGCACAAGAGTGTAAGTTTTTTAGGATATTCTATTGAACATAAGTAAATGCCGTAATCGTAACAGTTCTTCACTGAGCAACTTGACTATAATTGCTAGATTTGATTGTTCATCATGCACATAAATTTTCGATTAGTGAGCAATTTGTAGCAAAAATAAAATCAGCACAATCAAAAAACAATTTTCCTGGCTAATCTCCTCAAATAAGCTTCAAATTTGTCTACCACATTCCTTTTAAAAGAAATAAAATGATAATTATGGTTTTGAAAGAAATCCTAATGTAAATAAATTAAAAATTATTTTAAGTAAATTTCTTAGTTTATTATGGAACATATTTCTCAACTAACAGCCGAAATTAGAGATAAAGCTGCATACCCAGATATCCTAGTCATAAGTCGGATATTCCGGCCGAAAGAAGCTGTAATTGGGGAATATATCTACAATCGCTGTCTTCAAGATCCAGAACGAGTTATTGTGCTGGCGGCTAGTTGCTCAGGAGATAAAGTATTTGATCAAAGTCAACAGTTTCCTGTGTATCGCTGGTCTTATCCTAGATACGGGTGTAGTGGCTTTATGGGAAATATCTTAAAGCCTTTAATCAATATTGTCTGCTCATTTGTCCTCGCAATCAAACTCTATTTTCGCTATCACTACCGTTATATAGAGTGGGGCCACGGCTACGACTTTCCTTCACTGCTTCTATTGAGCTATTTCTTACCTATTCGCTTTTTTATCTATCTGCACGGGAATGATTTTCTTTGTACTTTACACAATCCTGTGTTGCGATCGCTATTTAAATTAACACTTCATAGAGCCGAAGGTATTGTTTGTAACAGTTCTTATACACAAGACTACCTCAGAACTGCTTTCCGATTAGATACTCCTACCCATGTTATTAACCCAGTAATCAGACCAGAAAAATTTGGTAATAATGTCGAGAGTCCCAGTAGCCTCGATGATTTGCGTGTTCGTGTGCGTCAGGCATACAACATTCCCGAATCAGCAATAGTCATTCTCTCCATCGGCAGGTTAGTAAAACACAAAGGTTTCGACCGAGTAATTGATAACATTCCACTATTACTAACTTTTGGAGTGGATGTTCACTATATAATCTGCGGTGAAGGGCGAAGTGAATCGGAACTGAAATCTCTGGCGCATCGTTTACGGGTAGATAAGCGTGTCCACTTTGCCGGATATGTCCCGGAACGAGAATTAGCCGGTTATTATGCAGCTTGCGATATATTCGCCATGCTAACTTTATTGGATACTAAACCTAACAATATGGAAGGTTTTGGTATGGTTTATTTAGAAGCTAGTTACTTCGGTAAGCCTATAATTGCCTCTCGCTTAGGTGGTATTCTAGACACAGTTCAACCTGAAGAAAATGGGATACTGGTTAATCCCAATTCTGGCTATGAAATGTTTCAAGCCTTCAATCGGTTGTGCAAAGACCAGCAGCTACGCGAGCAACTCGGCCGCAAAGGTAAAGAATTAGCCAAGCGGAGAACCCTTCATCGATCGCTTTACAAATCAGAGGGAAGAAACGCGATTTTATAAAATGAATGTACTTGACTAAGGACATACAGCAGATTGCAACTTGGTGAGGTAAAGATCATCGTAAGGGCACGGCATTGCCCCTACAATGACTCAGATGTTCTAAACTGGAACTACGTTGTAAGCATTCAATGATGGCACAAATCACATTTAAGGTTGAAGCATTTTGGAATTCAGACGCAGAAACTGCGAGAAATAATTCCAGAACTGATCGTTATCAACAAAATTGTCCCTCCTGACTATGTGGGTTCTATCACCTTTGAGTTAACCAGCCATCGACAAGAGTTGATTCAGGTGGCTTCATGGATGAGTGCGTCATTTACTCCTGAGTTGAAAAAGATGCTTTTAGAAGTTGGGTGCTACTTTGAACGGCAGATCATGAAATCTGGTACAGTCCAGTTACAGATCGTCGGTTTGTTGTAGACGGAACCATCAAGTCACGCCATACTGCTAACGGAGTTTTGAAAGCTGGACTTCCCAAAGCCTTTTAGAGGGGTAAAATTACATATCAATGTATTGGAAATGGGGCTTTAGGCTATTAATTGTATTCTTCGGGTTGTGGCTACTCCTCGATTTGGGTTCCCGCGTGGGAGCAGAGATTTTTTGGTTTCAGGAAATCGGCTACCTCCAAGTATTTTTGTTGAGGGTGGTGACTCGTGGTGCTTTATGGGTAGCGGTAGCTGGGGTAACTGCTACCTATCTACTGCTAAATCTGGCTTTAGCACAACGGCTAAAATATTCCCAGTCTCTAAAAATTGAAGAAGTTAGGCGTGAGTCAGCAAAACTAAGCAGTGAATTAACAAATTTTCTTATTCCTAATTATCCAAGACGCAACGAAACTCAGACATTTGCGCCGCAACGCTTTAAAAAATTGAGATTGCGCGGATTATTACCCCTAACTCTGATACTGAGTTTGTTGATCGGGTTGATGCTGGTTCATTATGGTCAAATTGCTCTTTCTTTCTGGAATTCTCCAGTTAATCAGGCTAGTTTACCCGTTCCTACCCTATTTCGGCCAGAGACAATCTGGCAACTGTTGAAGCAGATTTCCTCTCAAGTCTGGTATCTCGGTTTAATTGGGGGAGTAGCGATCGCAATCTTAATCTATCCTCAATTTTTACTCACTGCGATCGCAATTTTGTTCACTCCTACCTTTGCATTCATCCTATTCCAACACTGGCCAAAGGTGCTGCAATTTTTCCACCCCACCTCTTTCAACAGCACTGAGCCTTTATTTGGTCGAGATATCAGCTTTTACATATTTTCCTTACCCTTTTGGGAACTACTAGAATTCTGGCTGATGGGATTATGTTTGTATGGTTTCGTCGCCGTTACCCTTACTTATCTCCTGTCGGCGGATAGTTTGAGTCAGGGAATTTTCCCTGGATTTTCGCCCCAGCAGCAACGTCATTTATATGGTATGGGTGGTTTATTGATGTTGGTAGTGGCTCTGAGTTATTGGCTGAGTCGCTATGAACTGGTGTATTCTACCCGAGGAGTAAGTTATGGTGCTAGTTATACGGATGTGACAGCCCAGTTGCCAGCTTACACCGTCTTGAGCGTTGTAGCTATAGCGATCGCCTTTTACCTACTTTGGCGAACGTTTTTCTGGAAACCTAAATTTCAGTATCGTTCCTTAATATTTTACGGGTTGGGGATTTATCTAGTGCTAGTTGTAGCGGCTGACGTTGTTTTACCTACGGTAGTGCAATATTTAATTGTCCAGCCTAATGAGTTGCAGCGAGAGCAACCTTACATTCAACGAACTATTGCCTTGACACGCCAAGCATTCGATTTAGAAGCGATCGATTCTAGGGGCTTCAACCCTCAAGGAACATTAACTCAAGCTGATATTCAAAATAATGACTTGACAATTCGCAATATTCGTCTGTGGGATCAGCGACCTCTGTTACAAACTAACCGTCAGCTGCAACAAATTCGGCCCTATTATCGGTTCCCGGATGCCGATATCGATCGGTATACTCTCAAAACAGATGTAGCTTCACGCCGACCATCAGCCCCTCAAAACCCACCAGAACCTGAGCAGGAAGCAGCTTCAACAGAACGGCGGCAGGTACTGATTGCGGCGCGAGAATTAGACTACACTGGCGTACCGCAGGAAGCTCAAACATGGGTTAACCGTCATTTAATTTATACCCACGGTTTTGGGTTTACTGTTAGCCCAGTTAATACAGTTGGGGCGGGTGGGCTACCAGAATATTTTGTCAAAGATATTAGCGGTAACAGTAGCGCCCTCACAACTTCCAGTCCAGCGATTCGTGAAAGTATTCCCATTGGGCAACCCCGAATTTATTACGGTGAAATAGCCAATACCTATGTAATGACTGGCACAAGAGTTCGAGAGTTAGACTACCCAAGTGGTAGTGATAATGTTTACAACTCTTACGATGGTCTGGGTGGGGTTCAAATTGGTTCAGCATGGCGACGGTGGTTATTTGCCATGTATTTGAAAGATTGGCAGATGGTGCTAACACGAGACTTTTTGCCAGACACAAGGGTGCTATTCCGGCGAAATGTCAAGCAAAGAATTCAAGCGATCGCACCTTTTTTGAAATTTGACAGCGATCCCTATTTAGTGGCTGCTACTGCAAATCTTGATTTGCCAAGTAATCCCAGCTATCTTTACTGGATTGTTGATGCCTACACGACGAGCGATCGCTATCCTTATTCTGACACTGGGAGCGATCGGATCAACTACATTCGGAACTCGATTAAGGTAGTGATTGATGCTTATAACGGCAGTGTTAGTTTTTATATTGCTGATAATAAGGATCCGATCATTGCCACTTGGTCAAAAATATTTCCCAATACTTTCAAACCGCTCAGTGCTATGCCGGCTAATCTCCGCAGTCATATCCGGTATCCGGTGGACTTTTTCAAAATTCAATCTGAGCGGTTGATGACCTACCACATGACCGACCCCCAGGTATTTTACAACCGGGAAGACCAGTGGCAGATTCCTAACGAAATCTATGGCAGTGAAAGCCGTCCAGTAGAGCCGTATTATTTGATTACTAGTCTACCCACCGTAGCTTTTGAAGAGTTTATCCTGCTTTTACCCTATACTCCTCGACAGAGGACTAATTTAATTGCGTGGTTAGCGGCGCGATCGGATGGCGAAAGCTACGGTAAGTTATTTTTATATACTTTTCCCAAAGAAAGGCTAGTCTATGGGACAGAACAAATCGAAGCGCGGATTAACCAAGATCCAGTAATTTCTCAGCAAATTTCCCTGTGGAATCGTCAGGGTTCAAGAGCCATTCAGGGCAATTTACTAGTAATTCCCATTGAAGAATCGCTGCTGTATGTCGAGCCAATCTATCTAGAAGCCACACAGAATAGTCTGCCAACCTTGGTGCGGGTAGTTGTAGCTTACGAAAACCGGATTGTTATGGCCCAAACCTTAGAACAAGCATTGCAGGGAATTTTTAAACCAGAAGTTACACCAGCACCTGCAATTATCCGTCCTTTTGAAGAAGCAGCCCCTCCTGGTTAAGGATTTTAAAATACATAGTAGGCGATAAGGAGCGATCGCCATTAACAAAATTTATTGCAGCAGACATAGTTTAATGATTCAACATAATGTAATAGACACTAAAAGTTAATCGACATGCTACAAAATAACCAACTAGAGATCGGCCACATTAGCCCTAAAGTGAGGCAGTTGATTAAAATGTACGCCGATGTTAATAACTGTACGCAGTCTGAGATGTTGGAACGCATGGTTTTGGAGTGGAACGCCCAACAAAGTGAGAGTGAACGACCGCCAGGAGATGAAGATGAATAGCTTTCTGCTTCTAGCAAAAGTCTTTCATTAATTTGGCTCTTTAATTATAGAAAAACTTTCTAGAGATTGGGTCTTGTTTGAGGGACTGAATAAAATCCCTCAAAGTCATCATGCTGCCTGTTAAGGTGAATTTGGGAGTGCCATTTTGTGCAACGATTCTCACTTCACCATCTTGGATCTGAATCTTATTTTTAATAGTATCCCATAGAGTCTCGAAGCTATCATCATCCTTGCAACCATTGGCTTCAAGGAATCTTTGACGCACTTCTGTTTTTAGCGCGAGTGCTTCTGCTGCTTGAGTCCGCGCTTCAAAGTGCTTAATTACATCTTTATAAGCACTCTCTCTTAGAGTTTTATTTTCAACCTGAACTTGCTCTAGCTGAGTTTTTATGGCTTGCAGTTGCGAGGCTAAAGCGGCTGATTTCTGGTATTCAAGTTTTAAGGCTTGCTTTGCATTGGCTAACAAAGTTTTATAATCTAGCTGATCGTGATTTTTTTCGGATTGCATTTTTATCTCTTGATCAACAGATTTTAGGTTAGAAGCTCTCGCCAGTTATATGCTAAAAACTAGCGAGAGCTTAGTAAATATTATGTGGATTATCTAAGTATTAGTTAGTTCACCAATAATGGTGATTCAGAGGTAGGATTCTCTTGAATGCTACTCAAACAAGAACTAATATGCGAGCGGATAGCTTTCTCATAAACACTAGTCTGCTGAGTACGTACCCCTATAGCCTGATATGTTAAGTTAATTTCTGGAAATTCAGACCAATGCATCAAAAAAATGTCTTTAGCTGGAGTAATAATTTCATAACTATTCTCTTGTCTTTTCTTTCTAAGTTTACAATTATTTAGTTGCAACTTTTGTCTGAATAGTTTTTCAAATTCTGGAATTAAATCTGAAGTAGTTTTCATGTGTTATACACGTTAAAACGTGTTAAGGATGCAAAGACTATCTGATGATATTACTAAGTATGACACTTCAGATACCTCTTACAATATAGTGTATCAGTTATTGAGTCTTTGAGAATTTGAGATCGCTTTTTCCTTTGCACAAGCAAAGAAGATGGCTGGAGACTGTGAAAATAGTTAGCAGAGACACCCTGATAATTACACTGCTAAATTATTTTTGGACTACAGCCTTGTCGGGCATTCAGTACCTACAGGCTACAGCCTGGGCCTTCAAGACCCTCTGGGAAACTGATTAATTCCAAATACTCTGGATTTTCTACAAACTTTTTAGCAGCTAGCAATCCAGCAATGCTCCAAGTTTGATAAATTCTGGCTTCTTTGCCAATTAAACGACCATTGTTGCCATCGTAGTATTCAGGAAATTTATCCTTAAATAAGCGCCTTTCGGCAATAGCGATCGCTGCTTGAGCAAGTTCTGTTCTACCTGCTTTCTGTGCCGCAGTAACAAATAACCACAGTAAAACGGGCCAGTTACCGCCGTTGTGATAAGACCAAGCCCTGTTCTTAGAATCACATCCTGTAACAATTCTCCACTCTAAACCTTCCATTGCTGGAAAGCAGATTTTAACAGGCATATAGCCGATCAAGTCTTGCCAACGTTGGGCAAATAAATTCATAATACTTTGAGATTCTTTTTCGCTTGCTAAAGAAGCTAAGATTGCCATCAGATTTCCTAGAGCAAAAAAGCGAAAATCTATCCGTCCCGGCCCCAGATTTCCCGCTAAATATCCTCCAGTTTCGGGCAACCACTCGGTCAACCAACTGGGGATTGATTCTGAGTTGATGTTGAATTTATTAACAATTTCTTTACCAAATTCGTTATCCTTGTAACGATAAATTTCTCCCAATCGCTTCAGGTCGAGCCAATAATAGTTGCGGATATGATACTTCAAAGTTCCCAATCGTCTATTGACTTTGCCAAGGTAGATATCGCCACCCCCGTCTGGTAAAAGCAATTCACTAGCAGCCCTGAGAGACGCATAGAATAATACTTGAATTTCTAGAGGATGTTCGTAGACTCCCATGCGACGGTCAATCATAAACGCGCCATCGGGAACTAACATTGTTGGGTACATGGAAAAGCGATGTACCAAGCAAAGATCCAAAATTAACTTGATTCCTGCTTGAAAATCTGGCTGACGCGCTAGAGTCAAATCGCCTGTAGCTTTTTCATAGGCGCGTAGCAAGAGAATCCACCACATACAAGAATCAATTGGGGGAACACGAGCGATCGCCAGTTCACCAAAATCAGCGACCAAAAATTCCTCATTCCCATTGGAATGTACTTTGAAACTTGCAGGCATTAATCCCGCTCCCGGTTCAAAGCAGTCTATTTGCTTTTCATGACTTTGTAATTTCAGTGTTTCTACTAAGAAATTACGCACAATCTCTGCTTTGCCGTGCATGAGAAACACTAAGGCAGAAGGGACAAAATCGCGGAGAAAGCACTGGTCATAATTGAGTGCATCTGACTCCGCATCTCTGGCGGCTACAGTACCAATGGGTTTCCCCTGGTAATAAATTATCGACTCTTCCAACAATTCCCAGGCTTCTGCTTCCAGTTGACTTTTCTTATCGATTGCGCTAGTCATGGGCTTTGAATTCAACTAATAATTATGTATCGGTTCAACTGTGGAAAGTACGCAAGCCTACCTCAATGAGGGGGCAGGGAGCAGGGGGCAAGGGGGATAGAACAGAAAGGGGGTTCGACCCAACTCTTGGAGAGGCTGCGCCAAAGGTAGAGCTACGGGCAATGCAGAGCTACGTAAGCACCCTGCCTGTTGCGTTAGCTTCCCGTATGGTACAATAACCACGCTTGTTGAAGTAGGAGATTCAAACCTATATTCTGCTATGCTTCACAGTAGGAAGAAGAGGTCATGTCCCCTTGCTCCCTGCCCCCTGCTCCCCTGCCTCTTTTTCAAGCTGACCAGCTTTCTCGGAAGTCAGCATACAGAGTTAATCCACCATCTATGAATAGGGTTTGTCCGGTGATGTAGGCGGCTTCATCGGAAGCTAAAAAAGCTACTGCGGCTGCCATCTCCTCTGAGGTGCCAGCACGCCCCATTGGGATGTGACTTTCCACGATCGCCTTTTTTTCGGGGTCATCTATCCAGGCTTGATTTATTGGCGTGACTGTTGCTCCGGGAGCAACGGCATTGACACGAATACCAAGGCTTGCATATTCCAATGCTAAAGTTTTGGTCAGGTTTTCCATACCGCCTTTGCTAATGGAATAACTGATATACATCGGTCGCGGAATAATTTCGTGAACGCTGGAAATATTAATAATCACCCCCGGACGATTAAGAGAAAGGAGGTGTTTAATAGTTTCACGGGCGCACAGATAAGCACCCCGGAGATTGACTGCAATTACCCGGTCAAAGTCTGCTGTAGTAACTTCGTGGGATGGACTTTCTACTTGAATACCAGCATTGTTAACTAGAATATCTAAACTGCCAAATTCCTTTACTACAGTGTTGACCATCTCAACGATGTCTGATTCTTGAGAGACATCCCCGTGAACAAGTAGCGACTTCACACCACAATTTTTGATATTCCCGCAGGCTTCTTGTAATGCCATCTCTTCTGTGTCTACCGCAGCTTCAGGGCTTTTGCGGTAATTGATGGCGATGTTGCACCCTTCTTGAGCGAGTTTGATGGCGATCGCTTGACCAATACCTGAAGTTGCACCTGTAACTAAAGCGTTCTTTCCCTTTAACCCTATCATATTTCCTAACCCTGCTTGAATTTGAACTCAGTCAAACAATTTTGGATTTTAGATTTTAGATTATTTTTTGATATATCTAAAAATACTGCTGTCAATCCCCAATGGAGGTAATTTAAGTTTAAAAAATGTGAATTTCTAAAATCAATCTCAAAAATCAGACTACAGATCCAAGTGATGGAAACTCAACTTGAATCTGATGCCTTTTAATTACGCTAGCGAGGTCGCGTATCCCTACGGGGAAGTAAGCTACGTAAAGCGTCTAGTAGAGAGCGCCATTACGAATTAGTTAGTCTTTATTCCTAATTCGCTGATGTTTTTTCAGGAACTACCCAATAGTAAACAGTTTTGCCTTCTACATTGAGAGTCTGCTGTGGTTTCCAATCACCCATATCGAAGGCGTGGGAGACGATGCGAGTCCCAGGCTTGAGTTCACTCAATATCTTCGGACGAAGTTTGAGGTTAACCTCTGGCAATAAGTAAAGTGTAACTACTGTTGCTTCACTAAAATCAGTGGTGAACAAATCTTGCTGGACAAACTTAACGCGATCGGTTACTCCTGCCTTTTTAGCATTTTCATTAGCTTCTTGGATGCGCTCAGGGTTAATATCTATGCCGACACCGCGCGTACCAAACTTTTGTGCCGCAGTAACGACAATTCTTCCATCACCGCTACCAAGGTCGTAAAGCACATCGTTCTTACCCACTTTTGCCACTTCCAACATTGCATCTACCACTGGCTGGGGTGTAGGTACATAAGGAACATCGCCAGCGCGTTCTTGTGGTTGAGTTGTGGGAGTTGTCGCAGATGGTGTTTGTGTTTCAGTCTGACCGGTCAAAGTAGAAGTTTGTGTCCCAACTTCCGAATTTTGCTGTGTTGGCGTACACCCAGCAATTCCCAAGCCGGTAATACTAACCCCTGTAACCAGTAAAAACAGAATTTTTTTGAAGTTCATGAATTTTCTCCTTCGTTCAGTAGCTCGTAGTCAGTAAAAGAACTGATGTGAGGTTTAGGTTGCACAATCCAAAATCCAAAATCCAAAATTGTACTAAGTCTTACTTTGGCGATAGTTACTCCAGAACAACACGGGGATACCTGCTGCCACAACTAAAACACCTGCAACTGCTCCCACACCTGTATAAGCCAAGCTGGAGTAGAGCAAGTAACCGCAGACTGCACAAAAGAGTAATGGTGTAAAAGGATAAAATGGTACACGGAATGGTCGTGCTATGTGAGGTTCACGGATTCGCAATACTAGCAGTGATATGCCGGAAAGCAAAAAGAAGAACCAAAATATTGGGGCGGTGTAATCCACCATTGTTTCAAAGCCTTTGCGGGTGATCGTGCCCAAGAAAACCAGTGCTAGGGCGATCGCTGCTTGCAAAAATAAAGCATAGGTAGGGCTACTGGGACGTTGTTTCCAGTGTCCCATAAAACCAAATAGCGAAAAATCCTGTCCCAGTGCGAAATTGGTACGCGCTCCGGTAAAGATTGTGGCGTTGGTTGCTCCTAAAGTAGCGATCGCAATCAATACACTGATGAATAAGGCTCCCGGTTCGCCCCAAAGAGAGCGCATTAAATCCGCGGCTACTGCTTCCGACTGGGACATATTTGCTAATCCTAGTCCCCGCAGATAAGCCAGATTGATTAGCAGATAAATGGCAGTGATGATGCCAATACTCCACATTAGCGATCGCACTATATTACGTCGTCCATCTTGAATTTCTGCTGAGATGTAAGCAGCCTCATTCCAACCGCCGTAAGATAGCAACACAAACACCATCGCCAGTCCCCAGGTTCCTGATGATGCAGATTCTACAGGGGCGGCAGCAGCAGAATTAGGAATGGCGGTAAGCCCAAGAATTACTACTAGCAACAAACCCAGAACTTTCGCAGCACTCAGTAAGTTTTGTGTCCACTTCCCCTGCTGCAAACCGATGATGTTCAAAGCAGTTAAAAGTGCGATCGCTATGGCTGCATAAATAGAAGAGGAAAACGTTCCTAGCCGCCATATCTGAGAAACATAATCGCCAAAAACAAATGCCAACAGAGCAATAGAACCAGTTTGGATCACCGTCATCCGCGCCCAGGCGAACAAAAAGGCAACTCCCCGCCCGAATGCACGTTTCAAATAATAGTAGACGCCACCAACATCAGGATAGACAGTAGCCAACTCTGCATAGCACAGCGCTCCTACCAAAGATACTACACCACCAATTAGCCAAAGAATTAGTACAGCAATATCACTACCTGCTTCTTTTGCTACTAGAGCCGGGGTTTGAAAAATCCCTGCCCCGATGACAATACCTACAATCAGAGCTACTGCGTCTGGTAATGTTAGTGATGGTTTAGGTGCTGCTACTTCAGTTGTTTCTTTCTGCTGAAGGAAACTGTAGTCTTTACGTCTACTCACGTTACTTCCTTACTAGTGTTGAGTGGGCACTCTCCGCTTTGTTTCATATTTTTTTGCACTGCTTTACCTATATCTCTATAGTTAAAAACAAATGTGACTCAAAAATGACAATTATCACGAATATGTCTTCGAAGGGTAATATCCATCTCACCACATTTAGATCATTCTCCCTACAGCGATCGCTTTAATTCTCTTGCTGGACAATAATTATTTATGTTTTTCAGAACGATGGCAACTCAATCTTAAACAAAGAATTATGTCCCAGTTTCCTGTTAAGGCTCAGATGTCTACCTGACACCTCCAATTTTTATCATAAATATTTCCATTGTTGTGTCTTAATGCTGGTAAGAACTTAGTCAAACCTACTTAATAAAACATCTTTCGCAAGTAGGATTTATAGGAATCTAAAGAATGATTGACTAATGGCGCGAATTGTGAATCACTTTATCAAGCAGTTAGAGACGGCAATTAACTAAAACTTTAGATTAAGTAGTGCAAGAAGTAGCACACAGATACCATTTCAACTTAAAGCTAAAGCTAACCAATCCACAGCTACACAAACAAAGTCTGCCTAAGAAAAAGTTTAAGGTTTAAAAATCACAGAGGTGGGTAAAGCTTCGTGTAGATAATTTTATAACCGCCCTTTTCATATTAAGTTGACTATAGCATTTCTCGTTCTAGTGAGTTACCAGAGGAGCATCCACTTTTGGCGGATTGCCCTCAGACTAGAAGTCTGGGGCTATACAAACTAAACCCGCCTTCGCGGGTTTCAGAGAGTCCGCGAAGGCGGACTTCGTTTGTGTAGCCGCGATTTCCAATCGCCCAGTATTTCTTCCAAAAGTGGATGCTCCCGTTACCAGGTAGGGGCATATAGCTATGCACTCCTATAAATTTCTGTACCTGATATGATTAGGAACCGCTAAAATTTATCCATAATTAATAAAAATCTAATCTCTTTTAACCTTTAATTATCTAATATCTACTACTAGGAAAAAGTAGAATATCTATTAATTCACCTACGATCAAACCCAATACCGCCAAAACTGTTAATATCCAAAACGAATCTAGTTTATTGAAACCAGAAAAACGCATTTCCAAATCAGCTAAAAGGGTTGTTGCTAAAGGTATAAGAAAAAGCCTTAATAAGAACGACCAAGTTGCGACTAAAGTAATTGATATACTTAAAAATAATATAACAACTAATGCTTGAGATCCAAATTCAACTAAACGTTCTAACCAAAAAATACTTTTTCGCACTACAGCTATCACTATGGCAGCTATAAAAGCTCCTACCAACCAAATAATATGATGAGCCGCAAGATACCATCCCAGGAGAGCATAAGCCAGCCACAGTAATAATAAAGGCATTAAAGGAATCCTATTAAAAAATTCTATATTCATATTGACAAAGCTTAGAAAAATACCAAGTTAATATCTTAATTATAGTCAAAGCTTGTTACCATCAAAATTCCTGAATACACTAAATTTTAACAGTATATTTTTCTATCGATAGGGTAAATTTAAGTAATCCTATTTCGTTATCACGATATATATATTAAGAGATATAAACCTTAAAATCTAATAAAGGTTATAGCAACCATAGCTGATTAAGTAGTAAATTTTATACTAGTACTCTGGTTCAACTTAGTTTGATGCGATCGCTTGTAGCTTAAAGTTAAGACAGTCAAGCTTATGAAGCAGTCAGAATATAGGGCTGGCGCAAAACTATACGTATAGAGGAAATTCATCAATTTCTTTAAGAACAAAATCAGGGTTTTGCCCATTTTTTCTGTAAGCAATGTGATATATTTATCATGCGTATGTTTATTAAATACGTATGATATTTAAGACTAGAAATGAATTAGTTTAGAACAAGAGTACTAAATTTAAAAATACTAACTATATATAAGTAAATTGAGTTTGACTCTCAGCTATTTGTCATGAAATTTGATGAAGATATGATGACAATTTACTGTGTACAACTTTGACAACTGTCCACAATAGTGTTGCATGTCTCAAGCTCATGGTAATATTATTTTACTGTCATGAGATATTATTTTATACATTAAATTTCAACCATGCTGAAAGAGCTAGTTAGGTGTGCTACCTCCAACGAAGAAAAAACTATTCAACCCACTGAGAAAATTACCAAAATCCTTGCTATACAAAGCATATAGGTTTTGTAGTTTTGCTGATATTAATGCACTAAAGAGCTAGTAAAGCCCTTTTTTAGGAATCACTACAGCCATAAATAAGGCATAGAAACGTCTTAATAAGGGTCAAAAATTAAGCAAGAGTAAATAGAAAAGTTTGATGCAATATCAATCGCTTTTTGTATACGTAAAAGTATCAAAAAGCCCAATTTGTATTGTCTGTCCAACACTAATACTGTGTGTTTCCTTTAGAGGCTTCTTCTTTTTGTACTTAGTTACCTATATACACAACGTTTTTTAGGTAAATGAAGTACACAAGTAGGGGCATAGCACTGCTGTGTCCTGAAGATCATCTGTACCTTACCAACTTCCAATCTGCTGTAAAAGCTATTTCATTAGTGATTAAGCAGATATTGAGCAAATGAGACAAACACTTAAATTGAACAAATGATCTAGCACTCCTAAATCAATCCTGATTTAGTAAAGATTTGATTTTTAACAACATAAGCAAAAGTAACAGGAAAAACATGAATATCATTGTTCGTTTGTTTGGTGCGATCGTTCTTCAAGTATCTGCATTAGTTGCAATGTCTAGCACGGCCATGTCTGAGGACAAACCTCTGCGTGTCAATACTCAAGAGACTCCTGCTGTTTCTCAACAGAAAACAATACAGAGGATTTGCTCTTTAGATCCCATTGAGGATTTATTACCTCCACTACAGACTAAGGCTAATGATTCTTTGCTTTCTTACCTTGCAGGACAGGGTTTTACACAAAATCAAGAGGGTTCTTGGGTTTGTTATGCGAACGATCCGAAAAAAGAAGGGCGTTACTTTACTCTGTTCAAGGTTAAACGAGTTGATAACAGGCTCATCGCCAGTTCTTTTTTAGATGAGGGCAATTTGATTCAGGGGCAGGAAAATCGTAGCTTGGACTTCTTTATGATGCTGATTGAGCGTCATCTGAATAGTAGTCAAGAGAATCGTCAAGGTATACGTCGGTATTTAGAAGCCTTCGTTTCCTTAGTAAAAGAAGGGAAGATCAAACCTACACGTCGTGCGTTTCTCTTCGACCAACCAAACCGGGCATTGGTCTTGTATCACACACTCTCATCAGGAAATCTTAAAGGTACAGGAATCACGATCAATATTTATTTACCTAAGAGTTGAAAGAGTTGAATTAGGCATTAGGGATTGAGGATAACCAAAGCTCAATGCTCAATGCTCAATGCTCAATCAAATTGCTGTCGTTTAATGGAGGTGCATTTTGCCTAAATCAATTTTTCAAAGAATTGCGACATCGAAGGCAGTTCGTATTGCAACCATCGCATTTTCATCTGTAGCGGTGGTAATCACTACGTGTCAGTCTGCTTTTGCACAGCTTAATATTGGACGCTATGGTATCCAACCAGGGCTGGAGTCTGAGTATCTTCAGTACCAAATCAATAACCAGAATTTGAGCCAGATGCGAGTCATTCCCGGATGTGATGTGGGATTTGGTCTGACTTGTAATAAAACTGGAGCAGTAATCCAACGGTTAGTAGACTTGAACGGCGGGACTAGCTATGAAAACCTCTTGATACGAGCAGCCGGTGGGGAGAAAAACTTTCAGAATTTCGCTACTTTTTACGGTAACAATCCCAATCTCTCTGCGGTTCCTTTCGCCTCATTTTGGAGAAATGAATCTCCCGCGATTATGGATAGCTCTCAATACCTTCTTGGACAACGTTTTGGTCGCAATCCAGTAGAAGGACTCGGACTTGCAACCAATCAGTTCTACTGGGCACCATATTCAGGTGTTAATAACTCGGTCAGCCTTCGTGATGGATTACTAGACTTAAAATTATCATACGGACGATTGTTGTTTGAGGAAGCCTCAAAAATTTCCGACATTCAGGAACAAATTCAATCTTTAGGTCTGTCGCCAGAGATGACCAATTTTTATGTAGATAAAATCTCGACAGGCTTGAATGCATTGAATTCTGGAGATCGGAACCAACTCCAAAGGAGGATTTTTGAAATATTATCCTATCCATACTCCGAAGATGGTGGGGAACTCGGACGACCCAACAACGGCATTCCACAGGAATTTAATCAGCTTTTGGCAGAAGAGATACCAGGAGATATCTTGGTGAGTAATAATCCAGTGCCGTTGGATGGAGAAACAATAGCCCTTGATATCTCTGGGTCTGAGGGAGAGGTCGTCGTAGCAGACGGTGATAATTCCTTTCCAGTTTGGCCAATAATCGGGGCTGGGGGTATTATTGCAATTCTGTTTCTATTACTTGATGGCGATAATTCTTCTGCTCAAGCATCTGTTCCTTCGCCTCAACCATCTATTGTCCCAGGAACTACACCTTTGTCTCTCACTGACAAAGGCGAATGTGATTTGACTCCTGGTGGTAATGGTTCCGATCACACACAGATCATTGAGGTTCCATGTAATCTCACTCCTAAACCCCCTACAGAAGTAAAGAAGGTAGTAGAGCCATCAATGATCAAAGCGCTTGTATTGTTAATCGTTCTACTATGCATAGTCCGTTACAGACACCGATCTTTAAAATCTGTAACTCATAATTAAGCTGTTACGCAAATAAGATTGCACATCAACTGGTGAGGTTGTCCTAAGTCATTTGTCCTTTGTCTTTTGTCCTTGATAAGAGTGTTCCAAAAAATAAATGATCCAAAACCCGTCATTGCGAGCGAAGCGAAGCAATCGCAAGGACTGGGATTGCTTCGCTTCACTCGCAATGACAATTGAGCATTTTTTTACTTGGAGTACTCTAAACACAAATGACTAATGACGGCCTACATGGAAAACAGTGCAATATTTAGGCGCGTTAGCTTTACTTAGAATTTATAGCGGTTCCCAATGACATAAAGTACAAGGTAGGGGCAGCTATGCACCCCTACCTTGTACCTCACTAGAACGAGAAATGCTATGTACCATTTCTGTTTGAACATGCGCCTATAATACTGATGCAATACAGACTGTAGGGGCAACTCATGAATTGCTCCTACTTAAATAGGCTAACAACAGAATAAGCAGATCCTTTAAGTAGATAAACAAAGTTAATTACACAATGTCATTGCGAATGCAGCGAAGCGAAATGAAGCAATCGCAAGGGCTGGGATTGCTATCTCTACGAGACGCTCCGCGAACGCTTCGCTCGCAATGACTGTAATTAATTTTGCGTGGTTACTTAAGTATATTCATTCCAAGCGACGGGAAAGGAATAGTCTGAAAATGCTGAAAAATCATGATTTTCGCTGCGGGTTTCTTCATCCAGAACTTTGACAACTTTGTTATAAATATCTTGTGCTTGTTGTGGGGAATCACCAATACTGGTTAATCCCAACTTGCCAAACTGGGAAAGGCAACCCATCAGATGAAATACTGTGCCTGTTTCTGTCCCACTGTCAAAGTGCAGTCTATGGTGAGCGATGATATCCATCAAATCATTAGGCAATAATCCCTGATAGCGCTCTTTTTGGAGATTATCAGTGGCGATGTAGTATTTGGGACGACCTTGCTGACTATAAAATAAGCCTGTGGAAAGGTCATAGCGACCGTTCGTTAATAATTTCAGGGTCATGAATGGATGAGTTGTACCGCCTTTACGCAGGTTAATTTCGATCGCCTGAATATCCCACTCTCCGTTACCCTTGTCCACAGCGATAAAATCTACGCCAAATCGCTCTAAAGTACCTTTTTCTGCTAGCTTTCTGCCAACCTGTATTCCCAATTGCTGTAATTGCAATCGATACCTTTCATCAGCCGGAAACCGACAACCAAGATAAATCTGACCGTCTGGGCCTCCGAGAATTTGGTCGTGGGTTGAAAGGATTTCCACTTCACCAGTCGGTGTAATCCGTCCTTGAACACTGGGCGATAGTTTAATTTCGCCTTCCACAAATGCTTCGGTGATTGCCCCCAATTCAGGGATTCTTTGTGAAAAATTATCCCAAGTCTCAAGCTTTGCTTGAAAGCGCATTGTTGAAAAGCGATCGCTAATTGCTGCTACCCTTTCAGCATGAGTTCCAATACCTGGTGCTAAATTCTCAATCGGTCTAAGATCCAACAATGCATTTCCCTCTCCTGAAATGCCTTCGTTGAGTTTCACTACTACCCGCTTTAATGTCGGTTGTCGTTCCCACAAATCACTGGTAGCTTCTGCCAAATCTGTGTGGTTCCAAATTTTTTCAGTGCCATCAGGATGCGGTACTCCACTCTCAGCGAAAATTTGCCTACTACCACTTTTTGTCCCCCAAATTTGTAAATTTGGTGCGGCAGCATACAATGGTACACCCAATTTTACAGACAATTCGCCTTCCCATTGGGAAGAGTTGTAGCAAATCATAAATGATTTATCTAGCCTCAAAGCTTGATGAATCCGCTTTAGCAGGCGGGGGCGTTCTAAAATCTTTTGGCTCAAAGGCTTAAGGGAAGAATCGTAAGTAGAAAGTAGCACCAAGCGATTGCGAGCATGAGAAAAAGGAATTCCTGGCAACAGTTGTAAGTAATAATCAATAATACTAGGATGTAGCGGTACTGATGTTACATAAACCAGCCGAGTCCGGGGATTTTGCAATCGAATTAGAGAAAATAGTAATCTTTCTTCATAATGTTCACAGCCTTCGATCTTTTGGAGTTCGCGCTGGTCGAGACTCAGGGAAGGAATAATTAAAATATCCGCTTCACTATTGTCAAATGACTCGCTAGTTTTCCAGCGATCGCTTAGAGTTAATTGTAAGTGGCGAAACTTGTCAGCCTGTTCTAACTCTGAAATATTTAGTATTGCCATAACCCCTGCCCTCTAATGATCTCAATTTAGCGCACCATGCAGGCTTTTGGCCTATTATTTTGGGGACTACTCTTTAAGTATTTTTGTAAGGAATTTAGTTTGTCAGAAGGCAATTATACAGATATCATTCTAAATAAATATTAACATTAGCTCTAATCTTTATCATAAAAGTAAATATTTTGCAATTAGAACTTTAAGAAATAGAATTCACTTACTTTCACTACAGGAAATAGCTGAATTCTTTATCTGACATAAATATAATTTATGAGCTAATTTCAGTAATTCTCATTTATTTAATTTTTTTACGTCTTAGGGTTGAGCAGATTTCAGCTTACTTTACCTCTGGAGAGCGATAAAGTACAGCAAGTTAATAGTTAACTTAAAAACAGATGAGAAAGATAAATTCTTCATCACATCAGAGTTGTGTATTTGTTTTTCGTGGTCGGGTGTTCGGGTGTGAGAATAAATGCATACCACGTACAATTGCCAGCAATAAATCCCTTTGGCAATAGCATTTGGAGTATAAACTCCTAAAATTGTAAGTTGCTATGAAAAGCCAAAGCAAAAAAAATAAACCTTGGGTTGAATTTTTGATCCAAGGTTTAATTTTGAAAATAAAGATTTGGGAGATATGAAGTCTAAAACTTCAATGCCAAATTCTTAATGCCCAATCCAATTAACAAGGGAAAAACTATGGCTAAATCAAAAGAGAAAAAAGAGCAAACATTACAACCGCCACAGCAGCAAGAAGCACCAGGTGTTGAATCAGAAATGACACCAAAACCGAAAGCAGATGATGCCCGGTATCAAGGTAGTGACAAGTTAAAAGATAAAGTAGCATTGATTACTGGTGCTGATAGTGGCATTGGTCGTGCTGTAGCGATCGCATTTGCTAAAGAAGGTGCAGATGTGGCGATTCTTTACCTCAATGAACATGATGATGCCAAAGAAACAAAACATTTGGTAGAAAAACAAGGCCGTCGTGCAGTAACGATTGCAGGCGATATTGGCGATGAAACTTTTTGTCAGCAAGCTATCCAACAAACAGTTGGTGAATTTGGCAAACTCGATATTCTCATCAATAACGCCGCCGAACAACATCCTAAAGAAAGTATCGAGGAAATCACCAAAGAACAATTAGAGAAAACTTTCCGCACCAATATATTCTCGATGTTTTTCATGACTAAAGCTGCACTCAAGCATTTGCAAGCGGGCAGTTCTATCATCAATACTACATCGGTAACAGCTTATAAAGGTAGCCCACAACTATTAGATTATTCCTCCACAAAAGGTGCTATTGTTGCCTTTACTCGCTCCTTGTCACAAAATTTAGTGTCAAAAGGAATTCGCGTTAATGCTGTCGCCCCAGGGCCAATTTGGACACCTTTAATTCCCTCAACTTTCCCCGAAGAAAAAGTTGAAACTTTTGGCAAACAAGTACCAATGCAACGAGCCGGACAACCAGAAGAAGTTGCGCCTAGCTATGTATTTTTAGCTTCTGATGATGCCTCTTATGTCTCTGGACAAGTGTTACACATTAATGGCGGAGAAGTTGTTAATGGGTAGATGAAATTAGGAGTTAGGAGTTATATATTCTTAATTTATAACTCCTAACTCCTCACTTTTAACTCTCAATTCCTAACTCTACCCTCATGGTCTTCCATTGGAGGGATGAGTCAATATTGAAATATTGATAGTCTACCTAAGAGCGTACATTTAAGAAATAATAGCTAAGTCTATGGCATCTCCTACACCACTTCATGGCACAGAACTAGTAGATTGTGCTAGAGCAAATGCCAGCCAAGGAATCGAAACTGCTGCTTATCAATGTGGCTATGGTCAAGACCTGAACAAATTTGCCCGAGAACTCAGGCAAGCTTGTGAAGGAATGAATTTACAAGTAAAAGAACTCAGTGAATTAATTACTGACCAGGATATGATACTGGAATTAGGCACTGGCGAAATTGTTGCCCCATTAACGGAATCAGAGTTGTAAAAATTAGTCATTTGTCATTTGTAGTTTGTTATTTACTAATGACTAATGACTCTCTTCATAATTTTAAAATCACCCGCGCTAAATTGAAGTAAATCAAAACGCCTACCACATCAACTGCTGTGGTGATGAATGGTGCCGACATTAAGGCCGGATCTAAACGGAGGTAGCGGAATAGGAACGGCAGTGCTGAACCGGAGATAGAAGCTAAAATAGAAATAGCTACCAAACTAGTACCTACAGCGATCGCTACTTCTAATCGTCCTTGCAGAAAATAAGCCCAGACAGTAGCGATCGTCCCTAACATACCTCCTAATAATGCGCCTGCGATCGCCTCTCGGCCAACTACCTGCAATGCGCCAAGCGATCGGATTTCATCGGTGTTCATCCCGCGAATCACCACTGTAGAAGATTGAGCGCCCACGTTACCACCAGTACCAGTCAACAAGGGAATAAACGCCGTTAGTGTCACCACTTTTGCTAAAAGGTCTTCTTGCGACTTAATAATCGTTCCTGTAATCGTATTGGTTACAAGTAAAACCAATAACCATACAACCCGCTTCCGAGCAATTTCTAATAAATTCATCTGAAAATAATTGTCACCCCCCGACTGCACACCACCACCCAAGGCATAGATATCTTCGGTGGTTTCTTGTTGCAGAATATCAAACACATCATCCACGGTGACAATACCTACTAGACGCTGTTCTCGATCTACTACAGGCACAGCCAGAAAATCATATCTTTGGATTAATCTTGCAACTTCTTCCTGGTCTGTATCAGTGTGGACAAACACCACATCACGGGTCATAGTTTCGCCAATAATTTGCTCAGGCTGAGACGTTACTAACTCCCGCAACGATACAATCCCCGTTAAGCGCCTTGCTGCATCCATGACATAAAGATAATAAATCATCTCACTGGCGTTAGCTAAGTTGCGAATTCGCTCTAGGGCTTGAGATACTGTAAAGTTTTCTTTCAGTGAGATTAACTCTAGTGTCATGATTCGCCCAGCAGTATCAGCTTCATAACCCAATAGTTGGGCTGTAGCTTGGCGTTCTGCTGGACTCAGTTGTTCTAGTAGGCGATTGACGACTTTTGCTGGTAATTCATCAAATAATCTAGCTCGGTCATCCGACGACATTTGATCGACGATATCACGGACTTCCTGGCTTTTAAGTTCTTCAATTAATCGTTCTTGAACACTGTAGTCGAGATATTCATAAACCTCGATCGCCTCATCCTTAGAAAGCAAGCGGAAAGCCAAAGCGTGCATCGCTTCTGGCAAACCCTCAATCGCCTCGGCAATATCCGCAGGCTGCACAGGTACGAGAATAGCTTTTGCTCCCTGCAAGTCTCCTGTTTCTAGGAGCATTTGCAGCTGAGTCCGCACTAAATCTCGCAATTCCCTGCGTGAGACATTCTGGATGGTAGAGTTTAAATTGTTTGTCTCAGTCAAAGTCCACTTTCCTCAGCCAGTTTGAACAAGGTTGCTGCCCTTAGTCTAGGGGAAAGTGGGAATGTGCAACGTCAAACTTGTAATTTTTCTAACTTTGGATAAATTAACTCATCTCAGCCCTTAAAGAGATGATTAAAAGCCAGATGTGTCGTATGGACAATTCATGTAGACGCAAAACGGTACAGCGCCGTCTTCTCCCAAAGGGAGAGCCTAATGCCTTCTCTGCGAGCGACTTCTGCCAACGCGGAGCGTCTCGTAGAGAGGGGGGTTAGGAGCATCCCAATTTTGCAAATTTACTAAAATCTTTACAAGTCAATTGCGAATGAAGCGATCGCTTTGCTTCACTGTGTTACGCTCGCAATGACAAATTATGTTTTTACACATTTGGGATGCTCCCAGAGGCTTTCCCTCATAAGCGACTACTGAACCCGTTCGTCGAAGATGTTCCTGTAGGGTAGGGACTCCCCCAGAATATTGCCCCTACAGCGCAGATTTATTTACCATTAAAAAATAATTAATAAAAATTGAAACCACATATTTAAGTTGATACATAACATGAGTCTTTTGTATAGTACGTAAGTATTTGATTTCTGTAAGTTAATCAAAAAATAACCAAAACTTTAGTCTTGCTTTAAAAAAGTATAAAGCAATGTGAATATTTAAAGAAAGTTACACAAAATAGATAGACATAACACAGTGCTATGGTGTCAAATATTTAATTGATTGAACCTAGAGCAATGTGCAAAAAGGCGCGTGTAACATTACACCTCTTAATACTTAAGCATGTATATTCTGCAATCGAGTGTTGCTTCGTCTTAACTTTATGTACCTACATAACAGTGAGATTAGAAGCTCTAAAGAAAGGTGATTTATCTTTTTTAAATTCGCCGAGCCAAATTGATATACATTGGAAACTTAGCTTTTTGTCGAAATAAGACAAAGATTTATAGGGACTAACACACCCTTCAGGTAATCTCATCTCTAGCGTTTTTTTATACACGTTTTTCTACATACCTGCTTTGATTGAAGATGTGGCAAGGTATATCAATTCATACTGGTTTATTTTGAAGTTGATACAAATAAACAGCAAAGGAGCATAGATACCAAGAAATAATTTGTATCGGCTATTGAAAGAAATAGTATAGGCATTAATGAAGAAGAATTCAGAAGTCAGAATTCAGGAGTCAGAATCAATCAGTTGGAGATTCAAACCCGCGACTGATTGAAGACCACCAAATTTGCAATTTGGTGGGGGTATTAAACCCGATTATTCATCCGCCAGTCGTACAGAATTCATTCTGAATTCTGACTCCTGAATTCTGTTCGATAAATTTTAAATATATTAATAAGCAAACAATGATTTTCTTATCAATATATTTAAGTAAAATCATCTCAATTTTTTTGAACCCATTCAACATAAAACTAATTCATAAGAATTAACGATGAATTAGTTTTAGACTATTGCGAGGCATATATCTCAATGATTGATTCACGGGATCTTAATCAACAGTTGTCAGCATCGGCAAGCGTAATAGATACTCCATCACCTCTACAAAGCATTGACTCACAAGTATCTACTAATGCTCGGGCTAGCGCCAGCGCAGTCTCTGTGGGAAAT
>NZ_JAYGHE010000061.1:0-17114 GCF_034931145.1 Nostoc sp. UHCC 0252
ACGCAGCATGGAATCTACACCCTTGGCAAGAGCCTTGCCTTTAATATCCATCACACTGTTAGTAACTTTTTCGAGATTCTGCTTCACAGTATGATTAGCTGCTGAGTGGATATCACCAACAGCTTGAGTTATCTGTTTATGGACTGTATTAACTTCCTCTGAAACCTTATTGTGAATAGCACCCATAGCAGATTGATGACGCTCCATGCCATGCTGAATCTCATCAGTGACTAACTGCTTGACTTCACCAATACCATCGTTAACTACACCCAACTGTGATTCAAATTCATTTTTAACAGATGCAACTTGTGACCTCATCTCAGTTTTAAGAGACTCCATCTGTTGATTCATCTGCTCTTTTAAAGTGACAATTTGAGCCTCTAATTGGGTTTTGACTTTATCAACTTTGGGAGTGAGGGCAGTTTTTACCTGTTCATAGAGATTTTTGGCAGTGTTCTTAGCCTTAGTCTCAATCGAGTTTATCCAATCATGCAAGGTTGCATTCTTGACCGCAGGGTTATTTTGATTATTTATAGCTTCCAGTCCCTTCTGCAATTGCTCAATAGTTTTTTGTTGAGCATCAAAAGCTTGTTTAAGACTAATCAAGTCTGTCGATAATTTTTGAGTAACTTCAACGCTTGATTGCTTTTGGGTAGCAAAACTATCAATCAAACTTTGCTGGTTTTGAACCTTTTGCTGTAAAGCCTCTACCTGCTTTTGTAAATCCTCAATGCTCGAAGATTGTTGTACTGATTTGGCTGGTTGTTGAGACTGGGATTGATTCTGGCTAATCTGGCTACTTAAACCCAGTTTATCACTTAAAACCTCTCCATCCTTAACATGATAGACCTTATCCTTACCAATCATGATGCGGACAGAACCTTTCAAGTTTTGCGGGTCATTGATAGCCGTCTTGATTTTATCTACCAGTTCTGGAGTCATCAAATTTACGGACACTTCGCCATCAGGATGCCCTTTATACTTGGGTTGGTTGCCAACGTAAATTGATAAGTCTTTAGTAGTGTCTAACTCTTGAAATTTTCCTTTTTCTAGCAGCTTATGCAGAATGTCATTGAGGATTTCTAAATAATCATGTTGCACTTGTTTCGCCTCAGATTTTATTTCATCCATGATTTGTAACTCCTACTAAGGAACTAATGAGAGTCGATGGACTGACTAAGACATCTGGTAAAACTACACCTCCTAAACGATTGAGAATTACATCTCCTTCAATTTGGATATAAGCCCATTGGTCATCAATTAGAACTGAAATTGACTTTGTGTTATCAGGTAAGTTGGTCACTTTATAATCTTTTAGCTCTCCATTTACTATGAAAATGTGAGGGCTTTCTGCATCGCCATAGTAAATTTCAATGAATTCTGGGACATGATTTTCAGGGAACGGTGGTTCATCCCAAAACTCTGCTGCATTGAAGATATCAGTTCGATAAGTCTTAACTAACGAGGCAATATCAAGCGGCAGTTTGCTTAACAATCGCAATTCGTATTCAGATAAATTAGTCACGTTGCTTTGCTCCAAATTCAAGAATTCAAAAATAAATAATTTTAGGAATTTGTAACCCTTTCATCTGAGGGAAAAATTTATCGAAGAAGGCAGTTATTGCTCCCGAATTTCTCACTCATAGGGTGGGGAGTGTGGGAAGCAGTTTGCGCTCAGGGTAAGCGCCCATTCTCAATTCCTCCTCATTCTCCCCACATCCCCGACACTCCGCGAACTGCGGCCTTTCTGCGGTCATAAATTACCTCCTAAAGATTTTTCAATCTGTTATTCGCCTCTGCCTTTTTATCAACTAAAGGCAATAACATCTCTGCCTCTAAATGCCGGATTTCTAACTCTTCCCCAGATGGTTCACGCAGAGTAGATTGTGAGATAAACTGTTGCTGGAGTCCATACCACTTTTCAATACTTTTCGCCTCCAAGTTAATATCAGATTTTGGAATACGAATTTGCTCTAATAGCGGAATACTTACATCTCTACCAGAGCGAAACCCAGGACTAACAATTACGGCTCTGCCTTCCGGTAAGGTATTAAATTGGTTAACCTCAAATAAATTGCGGGTACTGTTTTGCTCAGAAATTGAGGTACTTGCACCACCTTTACCACCGGAACTGCGTGAACGTTCTCTGTGCTTGATTTGCTCGTCACCTAAGAAGTTACTAAAACGTTCCGCCGCCACATCATCTTGGGGATTAAAGAAAGCTTTTGTAGCGCAACCGCCAAATATAGCATTGGTGGTTTCTTTGGAATAAGCCTTCTCAAGCTGTGATAAGTTTTGCAATCCCAGTAAACAAATCAAGCCATCTTCACGATTTTGATTGAGCCAATCAACTAAGGCTGGTAGATACAAAGTTGGTAATTCATCCAGTGCTAAAACTAATGGTTCTGTGCGTTTACCAGCCAAATTACGAGAACATAAAAGGTGCAAGATAGAAACTAACAAAGGAGCAATTACATCTCGTTTCTCCTTGTCCATGCCGAAAACCACCATTTTCCGCCCCTTCAAATCTAAGGGGATATTTGTTTGACCACAGAAGCCAGAAAGGGTGGATGGGGTCATAAAGCGAGTAAATAATCCGCTTGTTGTACCGACAATACTAGCGGCGGTTTCTGGAGAACCCGCTACAGATAAGAATTGGTCAAAGGCAACTTTTACCCAAGGATTTAAAGAAGCTTGTTGAATGCGGTCAATTAATTTAGGCAAACTGAGAATGGCATGGCACATCATAATGTCAGGAAAACAAGTACCCCGCGCCAGCATGAAGATTGCTTGTGCCAGCTGATCCCCTGCATTAGCAAAAAATCCACTATCTAAAGCATCACCACTTGTCAGCTTAAAATTACGATTGAGGACGATCGCTAACTGACGCGCCATCTCTGCATCAGTTTCACTCCGTAGAAAATCTAAGGGATTAGCTACGCAGGATTCAGGAAAACCAGGGGAGAGGATAGAAACCTCATACCCACGCATGGCGGCGTATCCTGCTAGTTTGGGTGCTTGCCCTTTAGCGTCAGATGTAGCCGATTCTTGGTGAGCATACTTAAAATCGTAAAGGATAATTGGTAGTCCCTGGTCGATAGCAGAACGCACCAGAGGGTTAATCATGGAGAAGGTTTTACCAGAACCAGCCCCGCCACAAACTAAAATTCCACGTTGTACATCTGGCAGATAGAGTCTGCTTTTATCTTCTGGAATATTGATAATGCGTTTATTGTCAACAACCTGAAAAGTAGTACCTTTAGGTGTACCAATGTATAAAGCTACCCTGTTATGTTTGCGTTCAATCAGTTGTTTGCAGGCCAGCTTACGAGCTGCTGTTTTCTCCCTACCTCCTGCCCATCGCGCCCGTGCTAGTTTGTTTGTTGCCCCTCGCCCCTCCATTGCTTTCGCTAACATTAACGCCCCCACACTTACAAGTAATCCCAAACCCATTGGGGAGAAAAAGGCATCCTTAAAATTCTCAGGAACAAGGTTATAAGCTGGGGGGGCTGGGGTCGCTGGGGAGTAAAGAGAAATATTTTTCAATGAATCTTTCTCCCCCTGCTGCACACCTCCCCCTGCTCTCTTTACTTGTTGGGTAGTTTTGGATATTTCAGCCATTTTCACCCCCTCCCTAGAATGACTAAATCATTCTCTTGAGTGGGAATCCAAGGTACAGGGCCAATAAAGTAGGGAGTGCAAGATTTACCACCCCAGAGAAAGCTAATGCAAAAACGAAAAAATAGCCCAAAGTTGGCTGTACCAGTGGACTCATTTACACCAGTTAGCACAACTTTGAAACCAGAACCGTAGACAAGCCTACCTGTTGGTTCTTTACCACCGTTAACACGTTGTAAGATCCCAAAACCACCGTCTACTTTCTGAGCAGAACCAGAAGCCCATCGCTTACCGTAAAGGTTGCCAGCTTGCCCTGCAACATCACCTAGTTCTAGGAATGGACACTCTTTACCCACATTACAGGCGACAACAACATTTTTGTTGGAACGATTTACCCTACCAGAAACAAAGTAATTCTCTCTTGCCCTAGAATCACCACGTTCCGAATTACCTAAAACCACAGAAGCTATACCCACCACATCCAAACCCGAATTAATCGGCTGTGGCATCTTGTCAAAAGGTACTTGATTTAGCCCCGGCACTTGATTAATGTAGCTTTGCTGCCAGCCTGGAAATCTTGATAGTTGCGTCTGATTAAGTCTAGGAATTGAGTTGATGGGATATCGACCTAGATCCAGTTTTTTACCCAAAGGGGTATTAGCAGCTTGTGGATTAGATTTTAAAATAGTTGAAATCTTACCGTTCAGTCCAATTTTGAGCGAATTTTTGTCAGGTTTGTTTGACTTTAGAGTAGCTGCGGCTATTGAATTAGAAGTTATGCTACTGTAACGAGATTGCGCGAATAAATCATAAATAGGTGGAACTTGATTAATATCAAGGTTGCCCAAGCTGGGAATAGCTTTGACTAGGGTGTTAGGAGTTTGCCACTGCATTAATCCCAAGTCTTTGAGTGTAAGCTTGGGGCCCAGAGGTACGATAACAGAGATAGTTTTCAGGCTGAAGGCAGACATTTGAAAAGCATCATCTACGTCCCCCAACATAATTACAGAATCAATACTCTGTCCGGCTGTCCAAGAACGGGAGGGATTATAGCCAATTTTGGCGGCTATATCTGGGGAAATATCAAGATATCCGGGCTGTTGTAATGGATCTAAGCTACTCCAATTGATTTTTGACCAGTCTGGAGACTTTAATTGATATTTACCGGAATTATAAGTAACTGTTGGAATTTCTGCATTGGCGACACTGGGTAATTCTAGAAGTGATGTCGCAACTATTGAGGCAGAAACTATTGATAATAAAGCTCTATTGTTAATCACTGAGTTTGCCCCCATTGCATCAGTTTATTGAACATTTCTTGGGGAATACCTGATAACCTAATAGCCTCTGTCCTACTTTTACCTCTCCTCAATAAACGGATGGTATCTTGCGTTTGTCGCCATACTATAGACTTAGGTTTGATTGCGCCATTACCCACCGCCACCGCTAAACCATAAGCTACGGCATTAGCATCATTTCTTTGTGAAACAGTGCTAATTTGCGAAGAAGTATTGACTGTTAAACGTGGTTTTTTATCAAAATTTCGAGGTGCGGTGTTATTGGTAATATTATTGGTATTGTTTAATCTATTTTGATTAACTAACGGTTTTTCAGCTATTAATAACGGCTGTGGTTTATCCGAATCTGGCTTAATAATTAAACTGGTATATTCTGGTTTACCTCTAGCCGGAATCAACTGAAATTGATATTGTTTTTGACCGTCAGCATTAGCAGTAATCACGGTAATCACGGTACTACCATCTTGACTGGAAGTTAAAACCGGAAAACTAATTGGTTTAATTTGTCTGAGGAATAAAATTGTAGCTCCTCCACTACCACAATTTTCATCTGATGCACCACGCTGACATAAGTTGCCATTAGAAGTTAAAGCAAAGCGGGAAGGGTCTCCTAACCACACTTGCCTGATGGTTTCACCTGTGGGAATGAAATTGATAGTCAAACCGTAACCAGCCCAAATCTTTAAGTCAATTCCATGAGAATTACTACCTTGAGCATCTTGTGAATAAACATTTCTCGCGGCTGGTAGTGCTAAAGCTATGCCTGTATTAGCGTTGATAACTAACGTAGTTAGCAGTAAAAAACCTAAACGTTTCATATCACAACGGATTTATCTGCAAGAAATTGTGTAATAGTTATAAATTCAGAATTTATCCTTTTAACTCATTACTCATTGCCTAATTTCATATCGAAATTGATTGATTTACAAAGATTTGCACTGGTTTACCTGTTTCAATTACAAAGACTTGTTGTTGCTGTTGTACTTGTTGTAATTGCTGCTCATTGGAATTTTTCATCCTACTGAGAATTTGATTAATACTGCCTTCAGTAAAACCAGCCAGTAAATTCTTCTCACTGTTGCTTGTTGTAGTGGTTGTTGTACCCAAGGAACTAATTGTCGTCTCTGAATTAGCCCTATTTTGAATCTCAGCCACCTTAGATAAACCAGACAGCAGAGATGCCATGAGCGAATTGCCTAAATTACTGCCACCTTGACGAGATTCAGCTTTTAATAAATTACCGTTTTTACCCAATACCAAAATCGAATTCTGAGCCAGTGGCTTTTCCTCGGTTTTACCGTTGATGTTCACTAATACAGAAACAGCCGTCATTTGCACTATTTCTGAGTTAGTGGGATTGATCATAGCCACAACATAAGCATCTTTGGGTAAAACTTCAGACCCATCAAATGCTTTCAGGGGTTGAGTTAAACGAATCAGGCTATTTTGCTGCTGCTGATTACTTACACCACTACCCACCCAGGCTACAGGAGTTTCTATCACACCCGCCGCACGAGTTCCGACTAAAACCCGCTTGCCATCGTAGTTAGTCGGTGGTGACTGTGGTGAAGAATTGCGATCGCTCCGAGGTAGGCTATCTGGTTTTATCCCTATACCCCCATTCACTTGAACATTACCCAATTCTGCCTCTTCCTGGTTTAAATCTGCATTGCCAGTGTCAGTAGAGGAGTAATTACCGACATTAGCAGCTGCTAACCACTCCTGCATCGGGTCTTTAGGAGTGGTACGAACGGGTAACGGATTGGAGACAACTTGAGATTTTACGGGTTTGGGTATAAGAGCAGACGCAGATTGTCTGACTACTGGTTGAGCAGCAACACGATCGCTTTTACTAGGTCTAGTAACAATAGGTGGCGGTGGTGCTTTATGAATAGTTAATGGTCGCGGCTGAGTTTTGACGGTAGGTGTAGGAGTGGCTGTAGCTGTAGGGGTAATTGTTGGCGTTGGTGGTGCAGTTTCAGCGTCTTTTTTAGTAACAGCTTGTAACTCCCCTTTTTGAGAGGTAAGAGCGATCGCTGTTTTAAGCTCTCCTTCCTCATTTTCATCATCTGATTTAATATCTGTCTGAATACTTTTTGCATTTTGCTGGGCTGGCTTATCACTGGGAGAATTCAAAACCCCTGTAATTGAGCTAATCATCGTCCCAAACATGACAACTATTAACAGCACCCCACCAGAGACTGTTAACCCTTTTAGTAATGGGTGATTAGCTACAGGGCGAGTAGTGACAATTTCTTCTGGTTCAGTTTTTTGTTCATCCACAGGTGATGATGTTTCTGAAACATTGGAAATTTCTACCCCATTCATCCGAGCAAATTCTTGGCTTCTATGGGAAGTATCACCAGTAGTAGCTTCAGAATTCGTATTTACAACTTGACTTTGATTTGACATAAAGCTACTTTCCTAAATCTAAATCTTGGATACGGTAAATTTCCATTCCCGCTTTTCTAGCTCTATAAGCCTCTATCTGTGGTACAGAAGGATTATTCGGTAAAGGTGGTGTATCTACTGCTCTCACAAATACAGTTTTATTAAAAGAAATAGCCTTACCTAATTGGTCTTGACCTTTAAAAACTACTAAGTTGGCAACCATTTCTAATCGCCATTTACCTTCTTCTATTTTCTGAGGAGGCGAAAGATGGCGTACAAGTAAAGCTGATTGAGTATCACCATTAAACACGTCAGGCGGTGTTAAAGCTGCGATTTCTCGCAGAAAACTAGCGCGAAAATCTTCTGATAATGCAAATCCTGCACTCCAAGTATTTGTAGTGAGTTTTTTATCAGATACTTGTACACCGGGGTCAAGTTTTAGTTTGGTTGGATCTAAGTTACTATCAGACGACTTGGGAACGGCATTCCAACTCATCAAATTCATCATTGTCCGCCCTGCAAAGTCCATAATCGCTTGGTCAGTACGGTCTTTTTCTCCTACAGCAATTGCTCTAATGGAAGTACCGTCTTGAAGTTCTACTAAGGTAGGTTTCTGGTTAGATATTTTACTTAATTTACTGGAATTAGTTAGATTTATCAGTAACAAGAAGAGTAAGATAACAGCTTGCCCTATTGATACTAAGGGAGTAAAGTTTATCTCTTTCTTATCCAGTAATCTCATCTGAATACCCTCCCTGAGATTAACCTCCCACTGCTAGAGAAACATGAGAAAGCTGCCATCCCCCCACCAGATCCCATTGCTAACGCCAGTATTGGAGACAAAATTGCTTGTACTAGCTGTAAGAACAAGGGATTATTGTTACTAGCATTCACTATTGCACTAGCAGCCATTCCACAAACAATTGAGTATGACATGAGTACCAATGTCAGTGCTAACCATCCTGCAACCCAAGCATAGATGGGTTTAGCTCCAAAAGGGAAAAGTGAAAGCACTAAAAAAATAGGGGCGATATAGGCATTTAGTAAGAATGCTACTTGCACAACATATTGAAAGGCCGCTTGTAAGCCACTGAATATAATCCATGACAGGGCTTGCACCATTGAATTAATAGTTTGCCCAGCTATATCTAATGGATTCCAACTATTTGAATAGGAAGATAAACCGTGCTTTTCTTTATACTTTTGAGCGTTATTTTTAGCTTGATTTATTTTTTCATCTCTACATATTTCTCTGGGATTAATTTTTTGTCCTTGGTCATCTACGCCATTCTCAGGCTCTTTTTCACATTCTTGTAGTTGTGTTTGAACTGAAATAGCAAAAGCCTGATCCATATTGGCAGTACGAATAGCATCTCTCAAAGTAATGCCATTTCGCGTAATACTTAATACTTTGTCATTCAAATTTACCGCTACATTACGAAACATCAAAGATGTGGTAGCAAGTAACTGCCCATTATTAACAGTCAACATTAAACAGACTAATAATGGATAGACCATCTCATTCAAAATTTCATGACTAAATCCTTCCTGAATTAACCTAGAATACCAACTGATAGACCAGAAGGAAACAAAAACCACTCCACATAAAGCAGAAACAGCAACTACTGCTTTAAAAACTTCACTGTTACCGTTAGCTAAATCTTGCCAGTCTTGGTTAAATGAAGATACAACCATGCGAGAGCCATTAATCGCACCGTCAACTATATCTTCCGCATTTGTATCTCCAGTAACTGCTAGTAAATACCAGAAGTTAGTTAAATTATTTAGCATTGCTTTGCTCCCAAAAAGCATCAGCAAAAGCAGCCGCACCTATAATTTGTCTTGCACTGGAATTATTATTAGCTTGCTCTTTTCTTGCTTGTTCATCCAACCTACTGGAAATGTCACTCAAATTGATATTGGCTGCTGATAAAGCTCTAGTTTGTTTTTGTGCTTCACTGTGAATTGATTTAGTAATAACTGTTGTTTGTAGATTCTGCACTGCCATCTTTTTCAAGATGTCTTGAGTGATGACATCATTTTGTACTTCATCAGCAGTATTAGATGAATTTTCTACAGCATAATTAGAGATTTCTGCTTCTTGCGCTTGAGTTTTTTGCCCTTCTCTGCCTAAAACAGATCCAGATAGTCCATAAGTATAAGCTTGATGCCATTGTCTCTGAGCATTTTCACCTTGGGCTTGAGAATCAGTTTCTACTAAATCAGTATCTTGCTGTTGAATAATCACCTTGATATTTTTACCTGCTTTTAATGGGTCAGGTATACCCATAACTCCATTTGTAGAAGTGATGGCTATATCTAGGTCTTTATCTTCATCTTTGTTAGCGTCTTTCGATAGCTGGCTAAATTCTTGGCTATACAGCTTAATGTATGACTGCAAGCTTGTCATGACTTGCTGAAATTGTTCTAGAAATGAAGATTTGGCTGTGGCCGGTAAAACTGAACAAAAAATGAATACAACTATTAAACTACTAAAAACTGCTAAATGGCGGTAGATAAGGGCTAATGTCAATCGGCTGAGTGATTTCATATAAATTCTCCAAGGAGACTGTAAAAGATTTGGGAGCGCAAGCAGATATTACTTCTGCTTTATTTCCTAAAAGTTTCTTACCAGTTACTATTAGTGGTTCTGGTGGATATTTATCTGGTTGCCTAGATAATCTTTCAAATAAATTACCTTCATATCTAGGATTAACAGGGATTAAAGATACTGGCTTATCATACATCAGTATGTATTGTTGCTCAGGTTTAAAATCAGTATTGATCCCAGGTTTATTTAATTTAATTTGAAGTTTATCTTGAGTTTTACTTGCATAATATGCCGCTTTGAGAAATCGGTCACTTTGTACATATCGGTTAGCAGAATTTAAACGTTGTTGACAAGCTTGCTGTTTCTGGGCAATATACTTCTCATGCTGTTGCTGATGCCACTTCCACACTTCAAATGATGCCCATGATGATAAAACTCCTAAAATAGCCAACAAGACTTTATATTGTGCAAATACCGTAGCAATTTCTAACTTTTTCATAAAGGCTTTCCCTGCTTAATGCAACCAACATAGTATTTAGCAAATTCAGACACCCATTGAAACTTATCTGAGTACATTGCTTTAAACCTATCGCGTGCTGCTTGCTCTTCTCTGCTATTAGCAACTAACGCCAACATTGGGTAGGAAGGATAGTAACGACAGCGTATATATTTGTTGTTGTAATCCAATAGCCACAGCGTATATAGCTGTTTTACATTGGGACGAAAACTTTCATTTTTATCAATAATTTGCTTTGGTATGCCTAAATGCTCTGAAAAACTTTTTGCAGCCCCTGGTACTATCCGCCCTATTAACCGACAGGGCATATTTTGTAAAATTTGTTCACCAGCTTCTGAGTTAGCGATCGACAGAATATCTTGACCCGCAAGTATGACCCGACAGCCAGATTTTCGAGCAGTCGCGCATTTACGACCCACTAACCGCGATAAGGCAGCAAACCGCAACAATACACTGGATTCATCCATGAAGAAAACGCTATTGGGTGCTGATAGGGATTGCCTGGAAGCGGCAATATAAGCAGACATCCCGAAAACTTCAGCGTCTTTACTTGATTGCAGGTTGGTCAGGGCAAAGGTAATCAGCTTGGCATCAGTATCAAAGGTGGAAGGACGGCAGATAGCATTGCCAATAGTACTATTTCTCCAATATTGAAAGCGTAGGCGGATATAGTTCAACGCCCTATCTACGTTTTCATCTTCATAACCCAAGTTTATGTGGTCTGTAGAGAAGAAATACTCCATGTCTGCAAGGGTTGGGGTATTCTCCCAAGCCGCAGAACCTAATCCTCCTTTCTTGGCAAGAGCAAAACGTCGTTGAATGTCGGGGTCATCGTAAAAGGCTTTTGTCCCTAGTGGGATAAGGGATTCGATTGTCTGGGACAAGAAACCATCAAATGATTGCGAACCCAAGACTAACTGAAGAACAATCAAGTTGACATCGTTTCTGTGGGCTTTAGCTCGTTCCTCCCGTTGTTCTTCTGGGATTTTTGATAAGTCTAACGGCTGCACCAAATTGTTAGACTCTTTGGAAATATCAAAGTAAAAACCGTTGTGATAGGGTGTGTAGTCCCCAAATGTCCCTGTGCCGTCATCATTGGGCAGGTCTATCATTAAAATGCTCATATCTTGAGCTTGGCACTCGGCGATAATGGAAGCTACCAAAACTGATTTACCTGAGCCGGTTGTACCCAGAACTAAAATATTTTTGGTCTTTGATAAGTCAATTTTGACGGGTGAATCACTCTCATCTGCGATTAACTCAAACCCTTGATGATCTGCGGGACTATTCTGCACTATATTAGTTAATCCCAAAACTTCACTTGCAAAGAAAGTTTGCCGCCGATTATATGGACGCATCAAAATCGGTTCTTGCCTGATGAGCAATGTTTGCAGCCAGATTAACCAAGCATATTCATATTCACGGGTTAGTTCTGTGGGTTGGTTAATATAGCCAGCTATCAACCTACAGGCATCGTCTACTTGCTCTGCTGTATTTCGGTAAACCAGCACTACCAAGCTTAAATTTAGTGGTACATCTCCTGTATATAGTTGCCTTTGTGCTTCCACTGAGCGTTCCACATTGATTTGGGCAGAGACATCTATTGATTTTTTCTGTTGAACATTCAAATCTAATGCCCTAGAACGTTTGGTAATCATCTGCTGGGCTGCACGGTTTATCCCTCGGTCAGCCGGGGAGAATTCTGTGATGATTTCTACATCAAAAATGTTGTTGCGTGAGAATAAATCCCACAGGAAACGAATTTGATGTTTAGTGGAAGCAAAGATTTCTGGTTTCCGGGTTAGTACCATTACTCCGACATACTTCTTCTCATCACCGTTTGGTAAGCAAATCCATCGTTTATCGGCGAAAGGTACACCATTATTGAGAATGATTGAGGTGAGATGCGGTTGATTGATGATTTCTAGTGGTTTATCGAAGGCGGCTTTCTCGTCAATTTCTTCTTTCAACCCTTGCTCATCAAATACCAATGTATGCGGGATGATTACTTCCTTTGCTCCGATGTTTTTACAAAGTTCTCTCCATAGGTCTTTGTCGGTTTTGGGCTGAGGATTCAACCCCATCTCTGAGAGAATCTGCTGGTATCTTAATGAGGCTTCTAGTGCTTTTGTTAAAATCTGCGTGAATCGCTTTTTGGTGATTTGACTAACTCCTGAATCAGTGAATCTTCTTTGGAGGAAGTTAGTCAATTTCGCTAAAAACTTATCTACTGGGTCTGAAGTGTCTAGCGATTCTGAGGTGACTGTAAATGACCAATAAATATTTAATTTGATATCTTTACGGGCTTTCTCCTTTGTCAGTTTTTGAGTTCTTGCTAACCTCCCCCAGTCTAAAAACTCACTTTCTAGAGAAATTGGGTTATTCAAACGTTGCATTAAATAATCTGTACTATCGCTATCATCGCAGAATGAACTCCAGCGACAAGTGATTTTTTCGCCTTGGGGAATTTCTTTACAGCCGTTTTCAAAGGCTTGAGCCACCGCTTCTATTTCTTGTTCTGAATGGAATAAAGGATGAATTCCAGTACAAGCAAAACCAAATATTAATTGCAGGGTGTTACTACTTTGCGTCAGATTCTTTTTACTTAGTAGATAAGCTCCAACGACATAAGAATCTTTTTTTAGCCTGACTATAGTAGTCAAATCTAACCAATCTTCAAATGGATTGAGGGTTTTAGGTTTAGATGAACGAGTTAGCTTGACTTTTCTAGTACCGACTTTTTTCTTATGCTGTGGTGAGGTGTAATTAGCATATCCTCTTGTCCATCTGGGGATAATAGGATAAATCTTTGACCAGTACAGATAAGGCTTATCTCCTGATAAGAAAGCTACTGATAAACTAGCCCAAAATGCCAAGCCTAATCCCCAAAATATATCTAATCCGAGAATTAAGCAGAGCAGTCCAAAAACTACGCAAAATACTCCGGCGAAAATTACGAACTGTCTACCTGTAAACGGGCCAAACTTGGGGCTTTCACCTAAGCTCTGATTGACTTTGATTATCTCTTGTTTCATGAGCTTTTATAAATTGCCATTAAATTAGAAATCAGAAGTCAGAAGTCAAAAACCAGAAACCAGAAACCAGAAACCAGAATTCAGGATTCAGAATAAGTACAGGTATTAAGCTAATCGTCATTCATTTTTCCAGAATGATTCGCTTGTAGTAAGGGCTGTAGCCCTACTTTTATACAACTTAAATGCTGATAAGCTAATCAGCATCAAGAAGGCAGTGCATCCTCGTAATTTTTTGATTTGTAGCAACTGCCGTTAAATAAATGCTGTTTAGGAACCAGAATGGATTCTGATTTAGCTATGAAATCATAGCTAAATTTCGCAAGATATTACCAATACGGTTCAGTTAAGAAAATGGAAATTAATTTGTGGAAGTAGACAGGAGGAGCGAGGCAAACAGAGGGAGAGAAAAAAGCTTATCTGAACCAGATTGAGGGTATCTGTCACTAATTGATTTTGATTCTTTGAATTTACTTAATGTAAATTATTCTGACTCCTTAATTCTTCGGTCATTAGCTACAAGCTGCGTTATTGCCAAAAAGCAGTGATTGGAATACTACAATCAATATCACAGATATGAAGGTAAAAATTGGCTGCTGAATGACATTACTAACTTCTTCACCACGTCCATACGCCGCAACCCCTTGATAAATAGAGAAGCAGAAATAACCGAATAAAACTATTGTCAAGGCGGTAAATAAAATCATTGGCAGACTAGTTAAGACTGCATTAGTAATCGCTCCACCTGCTGAGGCACTAGTAATTATACATTCCATTGCTTTTTGTGCATTAGAAAATATGGAATCTGCTCTAGCTGCCCTCGATTGTAAACCAATTAAAAGCGTTGTAGTGACTGAAACAAGCTGCCAACGTACCTGAAAAAATATCTTCAATAAGCTTTTTGAACCTTTATTTTTTGTTGCTCTAATATCAGCACGTTCATTTGCTGATATAGATGCTTTGAGCCGAGCCAAAGTCAAAGGTAAGTGTTTTATCTGCATAACAAAGACTAGGAAACTGCTTAACTGTCCTGGAGCATCCACTTTTGGAAGAAAAATAATTATTTCGTACCATAAACCCACTATATGGGTTGTCTAAAAAAGTCTATCTGCCAAAACTGAATGCTCCCAACTGTCCTTTGCCAAAAAGACACACTTTAATTACTAGGAACAAATCTGATTTCCTGTCAAAATCAATTATTTTGCAAAGGAACAATAAAAAAACTCTAGTGCAACTAACTAGAACCAAACCAGTTTTGTAAATTTAATTCAAATTTCTATATATTTTTTTACTATTAAACCCGATTTTAGTAAGATTTTTATCACTATGAATAGTTGACAAAATATGTTAGTTATGCAGAATTATTCAAGATTCCTTATTTATATTTATTTTTACAAAAATAAATTTTCCTACAACTTTCTTTATCTATTTTTATGAGACCTCATTAAATGAGGATAAATATTGTTTTTTTGAGTGTTGAATATCTATTTATGGCATCAAAACCAGTTATTTTGATGCCATCATGCCCATTTTTGGGGCATAATTATCTTTTTTGGGACTAAAATGCGATAAAAGCTGGAATTAGTCACAACAACGCACCTATGGTTGCATTGTTAGACATCTTTAACCGCTTTTATGCTCTTGTTTATTCAGAATGGGACAATTTCTTTTTGTTAATTTTTTATAAAAATGGTTCATAGATACAAAAATTTAAAGGCTTTATCTTAATGCCGATTGAGTAACATTTTCCGTAATACTACGTTTAGAGAAAAAAAACACCGCAAAAAACTTGCTTTGTATCTCCGTATATAGTACATTTGTTCTAAATATCCAGGTTCTAATTTCCCCACTTACTTGTGGGGTTTTTATTGAGTTTTTGCAGTTAAGTCAATCATTTTTAATCAAAAGCCTGCACGATTGTCGGCTTAACGCCATATCAATACATATAGCCCAATACGGTTCAGTTAAGGCTAAAAAGCTGATTATTAATGTGAAATTTCGGAGCTTCTATTTGTTTTCCAGTACCTCTGTGTTTTGGCTTTTTAGAAAGAAACTTTGATACAGGTTTTTTTACAACCCTGGGATTAGTACGGTTAATTCGTTTGGGTAATAACGTATCCAGAATCTCTACGGTTAACCAATCGAAAAAAGGGGTAATTCGTCTGGTGGCAAATGTTGAAATTTAGGAATAGCACGACGAATGACTCGTAATGTTCCTGTAAAACTTAGACGCAACGGAGGAACAGAGGCACTAGTTGCCGCTTGAAACATCAACACTCGGACTGACCAATGTCCCAACAACCAACCATACACTTCTTGTACAACTTCTCGTGGTTTTTGGGAACGAACATGGGTTTTTCGACCCAAAAGATGGATTTTCAATTCATCAATGGTATTTTCTACTTCCCAACGTTGATGATATTCTTCAGCTAACAACTCTGCCGGGAATTTTTCAATGTCTAACAGGCTAGTAATCAAGCGATATATCACTTGGTTTTCTGGATTATCAGGATGCTCAATTGTGTACTCGATAACTCTTACTGATATTGGCTGACAACCCTTTTTTCGTAACTTTCCAGATGGGTAAATCGATGACAGATAAGAACCGTCTGGCAACGATTTTTCTGCAAGGAATTTAACATTGGCAGGAATTCTCCCTAAATAGTCACACCCCTTAGATACTGTTGCGTGTACCATTGCATACGAATGTAATCCCCTATCCCACATCAACAACATCCCTGATGTGACAGAGCGTAATAATTTTAATGCCCGCACTCGTTCTCCAATGCGGTATGGGCACATTAAAGCATCAAATATTATGTGCGTTCCTGCTTCTACCAATATGACTAATCTAACTTTGGGAAAAGCTGCTTGTGTGCCTGGACGACTACCAGGCCGACCAAAAACTCTCGCATTTTCATCGCTATCTGGAAGATCAAAACAAGTGCCATCAATCACCACAATTCGCAATCCATTTAGAAATGCTCCTATCGTCTCACCAGTCGCCATTGGTCGTACTAACTGGTGAAATAATTGCCTCATCACCCCTGCCCCTAATCGTTGCCGAGCTTGAGTAATTGCTGATTTACAAGGTACTCGCCAATATTTCCCAACTTTTACCCATGCCACAGAAAGACCATCAACTAAGTTTTTGAGTACATCTCGCATCGAATCTCTCGACCACAAGCTCATTGCTATCACCAGTCCAACTACCAAATGTGCTGGCAAAGAACGATTTCTTTCTTCATTGGCCTTGCTGGTAGCGATCGCTTGCTCAATAGCAGTTGCAGGTATGGCTGTCTCTATCGCTTTTAGCAAATCACTGCCAAGTATAATTGGAGACACCAACGAGAAGTCTTTGAGATCCACTACAGTTTCTTTCTAGTCTTGATTACAATCCTTAATTTACACAACTTTTAGGCTTAACTGAACCGTATTGACATATAGCCAGCAATTACACGTAATGGCTCAAAGGTGTAACGTGATTTGTCACTCAAGATGTTATTCTTTAGCTCCACCACCGTGACACATCTTGGATAGCATCAGCTGTATCTTTTACTGCTTGTTTATCACCTAAAGTAAATATAATAGGAGTTAATGCGTTTATATCAGTGAGTAAGTTTGGGCGAGTGTGAACAGATAAGATGTGAAGGGTATCTCGCCAGTGATTAAAAAGTGAAGTTTTTTGTATTTGTGAAAGTTTCTCA
>NZ_JAYGHE010000061.1:17499-45690 GCF_034931145.1 Nostoc sp. UHCC 0252
GCCAGTGCTTTCGAGAGTCCTAGTTGTTTTAGGTTTGCTGGCAAATGATTGACTAGCTCTTTAAGCAAGTTTGCTTTCTGTCGTGGATTCGAGCTTTGTAGCACGTAAGCTAATCCTTGCTCAGGAGTCCAGACTTTTTTTTGAACTAACGCAATCAGCAGTTCTACTGGTAAATTAGCTGCCAGACTATTAAGGGATGCAATAATCAAAGCATAGCGACACTGCAACCCAATAACTTGAGGCAGGGTTGTAAGAGTCCAGGAGTCATCTGCCAATTGCCAAGCACAAGCAACATCAGTTACAAAGTTGGCAGTTTGTCCCAAGCTCGCGCACGCTTCATACCAACCATTACCTTTTTTTTCCGAATCTTCCTGCAACAAAGAGTGAATCTCTTCTATCTGTTCAGCCTTTTCCAAGTGCCAGACTAAACGCTGATGGATATAACCGTCATAAGGGAGGGTATGCCAGAGATTTTTAGAGGTTTTATTGTGGTACTTCTCCAAGAATTGGGTATGAGCTTGAGGCAGAGTTATACCTAATCCTGGTAGATTACCAAAGCGCTTTGGGTCTGGTGGAGCAGTTAACAAATTACGTGCAAGGTCATGAAATAAGTCATGTAAACGGTAGGTTGGTGTTCCCGAAGCCGAAGGGACACCAGACAATAACAGTGCTTTCGAGTGCAAGTAGCCCAACTCATCTGCTGCATCCCGCTCCGACTCCATATCCCAAAGCGTTGCAGTCATTTGCCCAGTTATAGTTACATCCTCCGGTAATATTCCCAGCCAGATGAAATTTTTTCGCGTTTCCTTTGATAATCGCTGGACGCTTAAATTTAATGATGCAGTTAAACTGAGTTTTTTTAGGCTTGCTTCATCATTGGCATCTCTGGCTGCTTTATCATCGATTGTTCTTAAGCGGGCTACCTCTTTCTGCATATCCTGCACAAGAACTGTCCAAGAGATACCACCAGCAACTTGGGCAGCCGCTAGTTCCAATGCTAAGGGCAAGTAACCAAGCTCTTTGGCTAAAACCTCAGCCGACTGAGTTTCTGCGTTAGTGAGGTTACGTCCTAATTTTTTAGTCAGCAGTTCCATCGCTTGTTCTGGCTTCATTACATCCAGAGGATAGGTGCTGGCTCCGAGAACTGTAGCGATCGCAGCGTCGCGGGTTGTAACCAAAACTTGACAACGCGCTCCACCAACATTAAATGCTTGGGCATCCCCTGTGTTCCACGCATCATCTACAACTAACAGCACAGCTTTTTCATGCAGTAATGTGCGTAGTTGAATGGAAGCAGCTTCCACGCTAGTGGCTTTGAAGTTGTAGTCTCCCAATGCCTGTACCCAGCCACTAAGCAGAGATAGAAGATTAGGCTGCTGACCTAATGTTGCCCAGAGAATACCATGACAAAAGTGAGTTTGTACTTCTACCTCATGTGCCAAAGCAGCAGCTAAGGTCGATTTGCCTATAGAACCTAAGCCGTGAATAGCAGTCACTACCAAAGTACGGACATCATTTGACTCTGTAAGCAGACGAGTTTTTAAATCTTGGCTGTATTCAGGACGATCTACATAGTAAGTTGGTAATGGTGGTGCTTGGAACGGACGTAACTGTTTTTGCCCTTCAATATTCTGAGTTTCGATAAAAGCATGTCCACCTGGGGCAACATAAACACCAATTTTCTCAGCAAACTTCCCAGAATCGTCAGACATTTATACAGTTACCTGTCACGAAGTTTAAAAGGACTGATTGCCGATATTTCCTGTTCCACCTAGCATAACCACCTGACCAATTTTTTCTGCCAATTTTTGCAAATTAGGCATAGCTTGAATTTCATGAAATTTGGAATTGGGTTCTGCTTTCGCTGCTGCTACTAATTCCTGCACAGCAAGATTTACTTCAGGATGAGCTTTTGCTGCTGATTCTATCTCTAATACAGCTTTCCCATAATCAAGTGGTTGAGAGGGTGCTTTCTCAATCGCAACTACAGTATGAGGAGAGTGTTTTTTCAGAGTTATGAGGAACTGACCAGTCTTATCCCATAAAGTTTCGCCTACCTTTTCGCCTGTTTTTTCCAAAGCCTTAGTCGCAATGACAGTCGCAATGGCGATCGCACTAGCAGTTAATGGTTCCATGTACTACCTCGTCAGCGCAGCCTTCTATTTATACCACATGGTTTTGAGTGTGAATCCCGTAGTTACACGATTGGGCTATTACGTGGAATACAAGCCTCAAAGTCTGCTCAATTCATGCAAAGGCATGAACGCTGGCTACTAATGCCATAAAAATACTCCCTGACGGGGGCGAATAATGTGGTTCATGTTCCTCAAAGGACACAAAAGATTGGTTGTCGTTCAGTATAAGGATTTCTGTATATATGCTCATATTACAATGAGCAAATCTTGATGGCTTCGGTGATGGGGTTCATATTTAAAACACGCGGACATAATTTGATTCATAAAGTTAGGTTGAAGATTTGCTCAAAAGCTTGAAATTACTTAACTTTTAGTCACGCTATGGTTCAAAATTTGGTCATCCGGGGGGTAAAATCACAGATGCCATGATCGCAAATTCTATAGCCTGTAGTCATGTCTGCTTTGTTTTAAACGCTCTGCCATCTCTAGGGCAGAGGGGTTACTTGCCAGCCATTCCTGCGCTTCCTGTTGTAAAATCAGCGACGGCGATTCTAGCATTAGCAGACGCATGGCCACCTTTTCTAGTTTGATTCGCTCCTGGGGCAGGAAGGATAACTTTTCTATAGTGCAGTATAATTTCAGCCAATGGCGTGCTTGAGCAGTTGCCTGAAGTTTCAGTCTGATTGCCTGACGGTAATCATCTGGGCTAAAGCTTTGCTGTTCAAGTGGATCATCCGCTTCTACAGGAATGGGTAGTGAATCTACACACCGGAATTTCGGATGTGTAGTAGTTGGTATAGAAACTGGTACAGAGGGTTCGGCTTCTGAGGTATGTTCACCCTCTAAAGTGTTCTCACAGGTGCTATCAACATCACTATGAGCAGTGGTTACTACGTCTGAAATACCTAACCCAGTAATTGTTTCCTCATTTGATAAGTCTTGCTTATTGTCATCAAACGATTCGCTTCGGAAAGGTTGGTATAGGTTTTGCTTATAATTAGTAAAATTTGAAATTTCTGAAGAATTAGAACTAGGATCTGAAGAATTAAAACTGGGAGAAAATTCTTGAATTTGAATTTGAATTTGAGAAGATTCTTGAATTTGATCAAGTTCAGCTATAGGCGTTGCTGGCGGCAACGCTTTAGCTGAACTCAAGTACAAAACCTTCATATATGGGGGGAGTGTGTAAATTTTTGCTGTTTGCTCCTGTATCCCTTGTTTAGTCTGAGTTTCAGACTGCGATTCTTCTAACCACGGGTCTGGTATTTGGGGATATTTTTCAGGAGATAAAATCGCTGGGTTGCTGTCTAGAAGGTCATTTACAGGCTGTTTTGATGCATTTTTTTCTTGGTGGTCGGGATGCCATAGGGGTAGGTATATTGCTTTGTGCAGGGTTGTCTGACTTACTCCTTTGCCATACTGGGCTTTGGATGCGGCGATTATTGCTAGAGCGCGATCGCTTGTCCGTTCTGGAAATGTTAGAGCTTGTTGTAACTGTGCAACAATCGAACGAATCCGCTCTATTGTCTCTTGCTGACGTTGTTCGTTAGGGTGCAGGTTGATGATTTTATTTTCATCTACTCTGCCAAATTGTTCTTTATAACTGTTTACCCGTTGCGGTGTGCCTGGGTACGGGGTGTAAAATCCTTCACAGCACCTTGCCCATTCTTTGGCTCGTTGTTCGATTTCATGTTGATGGCGACACCAGTTTACGTAACCTGGAGATTGGCAGGCTGTGATCACTATATGATCTACTAGTGTCTGTCCGCTTAATTGGCGAAAGACTATGCCGTAACACGCTATATCTTTGAGCAGTTCGTTGGTCTGTCCGTTTCCTGTCCATCCTTCAGAGATGCGTTGTTCTAGGTCTTGCTTCCATTGCTCGGCTGCACTGCGCTGACGGTAGGGAAATTTTATAATTTTTTTGCTGTTGGCTCGGACTAGTGCTTGGGCTAATGCTTCGTAGTCTTGCCCTTTTGCTGACCAGTCGGCGGCGTTGAGGAAGTCTTCGATGTCGTCTGACCACGGCTCTAGGCAATCGTCGAGTATGTATGAGCCTGTCTGTAAGGGTAAGCGATGGGCGTTGAAGTTACTGGGGCTGCCTTTGCTGTACACTTTGCAGTTGGGGAATATTTCTAGTTCTCCTCCTTTGATTTTGAAGCCTGCTGCTTCTAGGGTCTGCTGGATGGCACAGGCTAGGGTGTAGGAATGTTGTTTTTCTTCTAGGAAATAATATATATGCAGTCCGCCACTATCGCTTGATTGTATGGGTATTGGTCTGCATAAGCCGATTTCTTCTAGGCTGGCTAGTAGCTGCCGGTATTTTATTTGGCTGTTTGATGGGTGTAGCTGGCTTTTTCTGTCTAGGTCTATTAGTAGGTAGTTGGTTTGTTTGGTAAACCGCAGTCCTATTAAGACATCGGGATTTAAGTATTGTTGCCACAGGTTACGCGGCTGTAAGGGGTAGCGGGTTTCTGTTTGCCATTGTGGGCGTTCACCACTTTTTGGGGTGGGGGCGTAGATGAATCCCCAACCATGATGGAAGTATTCTAGAAACCTTTGTCCTAGTTGATCTAATGGCTCTAGGGTAGATTGTGCTGCTGTGTTTGCTTTGGCTTTTGCCATTTTTCTCTCTCCGATGATGATTGGTTCATCGGAGCTACCCACAATTTTTAGGTTCGGAGTGTATCTTTCTTGGCGTGGGGTGTTGGCATAGGGTGTAATTGTTGAAGAAGAATTCAGAAGTCAGAATTCAGGAGCGGAGCCGGAAACGCTCCGCCTCCGGTCAGAATCAATCCGTCGGGGATTCATCCGCCAGTCATACAGAATTAATGCTGAATTCTGACTCCTGACTCCTGAATTCTGTTCGATAATCTTTTCCTACACCCAACATCCAATACCCTAAGCCCTTCTTGGTTCTTAAACCCTACCCCCTACCCTCTCATTTGAAGGTTCATTAGCGGTGTTTATATCAAATGTCACCAACGGCTACAAACAAAAATTTTCCAATTTGCTCAAAAATTAATTTTCTTGTCAAAATGGCTGTAATCCTTAGCCTGAAGCTCTCATAGTCAATTTTAGAAGGTTGATGTCACCTGATTTAAGTTGCACTAATTTTGCCTTTATGACCCAGACATTGCTACATTGAAATTGTTTATAAAAAATATTGACGGTTAGTCGTTAACCGCTAAACGTATGTCTGGCGTGTGGGCAGCTAGCCGATTTCTTTTTTTACCTACTTGACACAAATTGACCAGCGACTGGTACAATACCTGGCGCTAGCTTGTGGGTAGTAAAGAAAGCAGAAATCAGCCCTTTGCATTATTTTTTTAAAAAAGAAAAGTGCAGTTTTTGATTGAAAAAATCCATTATTCACGACGTTATCCTCTTCTACGAGGCATCTAGCCGTCAAATCATCCCTCAATTATTTCTGGCTCAATAGCTTTTGCCAATACTCCGCTTGAATTCAGAGTTGGGATAAATTGTAGCGGCAGATGCTTTTTTTACTATTTGTCCAAAAAAAAGCATAAAGTATCCCGCCTGTGTGCTAATATTGGCAACAGACAGATACACGTAGGTTACGAGTGGTGAGTCCTCGTCAGTTTGGAACAATTTGGTGTTTGTGACCGGCAAGTCTTTATCGCACCGAAACAGTTCTACAACGACTCACATTTATTCTGACTATCTGAATATGCTGTTTTGGTCGTTACTACCTCCCTTGTAAAGACTAATTGCAGTTTTACGTGCAGACTTACTCTCGCTAGAGTAGCATGAAAAGCGGCTCGACCGTATAAAAACAGATTTGTCTGTCTGGTCTTGTAGGCTTAAAACATTCAAGCGAACATTTAAACAATTACATACAAACAGCGATCGCTCTTTAGCTGGAGTGGTCGCTTTTTTCAATCGCCCTCCAGAAATGTTAAGTAATTTTAATGATGTTTCATTCATGCTGTAACCAACCCATTTCTTGTATTTACGTCTTTTGAAGGCATTGAGTTAATTTCGTTTTTATTGACGTGCTGACCAGTCGCTTGGGTCTGTCACTGGCTCAAAATCATAATCTGGCTTGTTTGGTTGATTTTCCTCCGTCGCGTTTGGCGACTATTAGTTTTGTTGCATATATCCCAATTCGGTTAATCGCTCTTTTAAAAGTTTATTTACGGCCGCGTTAGAACTAATCATTTGGTCTTCTGCGTATTTGTCCAGAGCCTCAACGATTTCATCTAAATATCGAGTTGTCCTATTTGTTGTCGGTTTTTTCTGGCGGGCCATGAAAGTAATCATAATTTTTCTATCTATACATTAGATTGATTACATCTACTCTAACTAAAGTGATACCACATTAGTATCAGCAAGTCTAATAGTTTTTGAACAAGATATTTAAAATAATGATACCATAATGCAACCAGAGTGATACCATTTTAGTTACACATTAGTTATTATATTTATATGCGTAAAGCGAATACGTTAAGCCTGAATCATGACAACTAGGATGTGACAAGCACCTTTGAGGTAACGCGTCTCTGCAATTTTGAGTAAGAGTTTGGCAGATCCAGACTTAGGGAAATAGTAGAGAAAAGTACGACCAAAATAGCTATCTGCAAAGGTTAGCAACAGCCAAAAACGGCTGCTACTAGCTTTATCAGGAGATTGCAAGTGATCAATATTTACTGTGCAGATATCGGAAACTACAGCAGTATCACCGCCCTCAAAGGTGAAAAACCTCGCGTCATCCGTTCAGTCTTCCAAGATGTGACTTATACCAGTGCTAGAGATTTGGACACTGATAATTCGCCCTCTGTCAAACTTGATGATAAGGTTTTAGTCCTCGGAGACCGCGCTACTAAGCAGAAAAATTCACAAACCGCAGCAGAAAGGGGTAAAGACCTGCCAGAATTCTTTAAACCGTTCACCTTGGCTGGATTGCGGCAGGATTTTGATGGTGTTGTCCAGTTTCTCGTCCCAGAACATTCTCAATGGCATGAAGACACAATCAGACGGACTCTAGTTGCAGAGCATCAAATTAACGTCAACGGCACAAACTACAGACACCGAATCAAAAACGTTGAATTTTTCCTTGAGACAGATGTTGCTGTAATTAATGCTTACAGAAACGGCAAGCTTGACATGGATGGCGACACACTCGCTATTGATATCGGTGGTGGCACAACTAATTATGTCGTCATCACCCCATCATCGGAAGTTCTCACCCGTCGTTCAATTCCTAAAGTAGGCGGTGTCTCTCTGGCTAACGACATCATCAATAGTGATTTGATGCAGAGTTACGCCAAGCGCGATAACGTTGCTTTTAAAGTGGCGAAGATGATGGATGCGATCGCTGACGGTTCTTTCACTTACGGACGTAAATATGAATTTAGCTCAGTCTTTCCAGGGTTGTTAGAAAACTGGTTTAACAATCTGATGGACAGCATCTCTACAGCTGCTAATGACTATCTTGCAGACGTTACCAACGTGATGCTGATTGGTGGATGTGCAAATTTAGTCCGTCAAAAGCTGAGTGCAAAACAAGGGTTCTACATTCCTGCCAATCCACAACTGTCAAACATTCAAGCATTGTTGGCTATGTAAAATGCAAGTACGTTTAGCGGCTCAAGTCGCCAGCAAAGTTGAAGGAGTCCGTCTTTCACTTAACTATTCCAAACTGAGTGACACTGTAAATCTGCTATTGGATGCAATCAAACATCAATGGTCTCTCAAGCTTTCGTATCTGCCCCAAACAGGGACAATTAACCCCAAAGTCAGACTAGATGAACGTCATCAAGCCTGGGTGTCTCAATATGCAACCGACAGGGGAATTAGCGTCACATCTGCCACAAATCTCTTGATTAGTGAATATCTAGCAGGCAATACGATGAATGTTTTGCCTCAGATTCAAAAAATTGAAACAGAAAATCTTGCATTAACTCCACAAATATCTCCACAAGAACAAACGACCGAAAAACTGAAAGGTCAGCTATTAGTTAGGAGTCTTAAGTTATGAATCAGACCCGTGTAGTCTTGGACGAGAAGCACATACCTAAAGCCAAGGAAATCATTGAGCAAACAGGAATTAATACATATTCACAATTATTTACCATCCTGTTGGTGAACTACGGTGACACTCTTGTTCGTTCGTTAAAAGGTGGGAGTGAAAACTAATGCAAAATCTCACTCGCATCCATGATTCAACATTACTGACTCAATCGGGCGTTTATCAAATAGATAGAACTTTGTACCGATATCTAGAAAAAACAGGCACAGTCAAAGCACCACAGTATATCTTCCGTCCTCTTTCTGGAGAGAAGAAGAAGGCAGATATCAAGCTGAATGATAAAGCTTTAACTACTCGTTGTTATGCGGTAGAAGGCTTATCTACAAACAGTTCTGTCGTCAATCAACAATCACAGCAATTGTCCTTATTTTGAGGTGAATATGAGTCGGCAATCATTACCCAAATTGATTGTACAAGCCCAACAATTGCTCACACAAATTCCTCAACATCCACAATACAAAGCTTTGCAATTTTATTGTGATATCACTCTGGGTGATTTTAGTCAATTTTTCAATACCTTGCAATCTGAATGTCAAATCAAAGGCGATTCGCATCCACTAACGCCAATCAGTAATGCGAATCGCCTGCCAACAGCATCAGGTATCAATATATAAGGATTTTACAAGATGAGCGACAACATCTTCTTTGCAGCCCTGAACGCGCTAACTAACAATGGATGCGTCCCGGAACTGGCACACTCAGCCGCCTCCATTGTGGCTAATGATGATCCCTCAAAACCAGATTTAGGCAGAACCACTGAAGATCAGCAGATTATTCAAGAGACGCTGCCATATTTGCAGAATCAGACTTGGGACTCAACAGGAGCTTATGACAGCTATCAGACTATTGATGATACACCGCATCCACTGGCTCACGGGCAGTTTTTAGCTAATTTAGGTGGTTTAGTCCCTGACAATCTGATTTTTGCACTGGCAGAAGGTGAGGATTACCCATTTCAGGTAATGCAGGAATTGGGCATTGATGAGGATGTAATTGAACGTGCCAAATCTATCCAGTCCAGACTGGGTGAAATCAATGAGTGGGGTGAATAGCCGTGAAAATTTTGATTACATTGCTGATAAGAATTTTACCAGATGAGGTGGTAGAAGAAATCAATGCTGTCAGCCTGGATGAGTTGGATAAACGAGGTTTAATTATTTGGGCAGAGGAGCAAACATGAGCAGAACAGTAAAACTCAAGCTGGATGCACCCGTCACATACGCTGCTTTACAATCCCTAACGAACATCAGCCAAGAAACCATATTCCAAGCACTTGACGGCAACCAGACAGCCGCCGCAGAGGTGGCAGATTTCCGAATTAAGCAAACCCAACGCGCCCAAAATGCCAAGGCGGTATTCGGTAACTTAAACCAAGGGTTGCAGGCAACTGAAGCTGTTATGGCAGAAGAAACCCAGTTTCTCACTGCCGCAGGTACAAGCATCAACAAAATGGCTGATGGTTGGTCAAAAGTCAGAGTCAGCGATGTGCGTTTGGGCTATGGCCTACAGGAAAAAGTTATTGCATCTGACAACCAGCTAGCCCAAGAACAGTTTCGGCACGGACGGACGCTCAACCTGCTTGGTGAATCGCACCGTGCAACGCTCAGAGTCATTGAGATTGATGCTACCAAAGCACAATCTCAGGTTTGGCAGCAGGTAAAGGACAAACAGCAAGGACTTTCACCCGCAGACCGAGCCAAAGAAACACTAAAAGATATCCACAGACACGGTTCTAACGCCATGCGAGGAGTGAAAGGTTTCTTTAGACGGTTGATTGACTAACAACTAAATTCCCAGGGGTGAACCCTGGGAATAACTCTTTACAAGGTTTGGCCAATGCTAACCAAAAATCAGAAAACGCCTATTTATTTTGATGCTGAGATTGTTGACGATTCGCCTACTTCTGTAACTGGAGATGAATACGACAGTGAACAGGTACAACAGGCGATCGCAGAAATTGACAGTTCTATCACTATATTTCGTGGTGTTGCCCAAGGTGCAGTTTTAGCAGGTTTTCAACTCACGTCAACGCAATCTCTGTATCTGGCTGGCAGTGTGGGGCTGTTCCCCGCCGTTATTGCTGGCTTACCAGTGGGTGCTTCTTTCGCTGCTACCCTCTGCTACTTGCGCTTTGAAAATGGTTTGATTCCCAAAATTACCAATCGTCAAAAGTTGGCTATTGGTGTGACTCGCACCGCGATGCTGGCTGCTAGTTCTTGGAAGCTAACCGGGGATGCCCAACAGATGGACTTTGTAGCCCGTGGCAGTTTTCAAGTATTTACTCAGCAGGTGAGAGAGTTTGAAGGTATTCAGCAACCTAGTCAAAATCATTTTGGCTTCTTGCTGGGCTTTTCCGTATGTGCAGCTATTACATTGTACTTATTTTTACAGAAAAAGAGATAATGAAAGATGTTAAACCAACAGAACTAAATCAGCGCTCCTACAGCCTGCCACCGCGTTTAGGCTTGGCTGTCAAACTGTCTTTGGCAAGTGCTGTAGTTTGTGGCATAGCTGCCCATATCGGCGACGGCATAGCTAAAAAAGACATCTGTTTCTACCCCAAATCAGCCAGAATCCACGATGCGCCCATTCAAGCTGGTGACGGCAACCCAAAAGAATTATTGCTGGGTAAAAAGTATTGTCGCTATGAACAGCGATCGCAAATCCCAGAACCATATTTGAAGGCTAATCAGTACCGCACCAGCAACCCAAACTATAACCCTTGGGCATTTCTCCAGCATGAAAGCTTGTACGTGTTCCGCGAACTGCCAGCCGACAACCCATTTAAGATTCATTTGGGTATTGCAGCGATCGCGTTCGGGGGGATAGGGTTATGGGCAACCAGTAAGGCACAGGATTATTTAGCAGATATCAGACCTCATTACCGAGCTACCAAACAGTTTGAAGGTATTAGAGCATCAAAAAGCGTAAAACTTGGTGAGCAACTGTTAAACCTGTCTGGTAACGAACTGCTGAAATACTTGCGTGGCATCAAAATTGCAGAAGCCAGACAGCAGTTTATGGCCAGCATTACCCCACAACAGCAGACAGCCCTACTCATGGCAATGTCGGCTGATGATTATTACGAGTTTGGTCACTTGTTAGATGGGGGGCAGAGCTTTGAGAAATTTGAGCCACAGCAACAGCCAGCCGCACAGTTACCACATAGCACACCCGGAACTGTGCAAGAACAAGTACAACAGTCAACATTTGCACCTCAAGCAGTGTCAACAGGTGATTATCTTCACCCATCAGAGACTGAAGCACTAACAACATTGCAAACCATAGCCCGTTCTGATGGTTCTACTGCCTTAGTTGCTGCCCCTGGCTCAGGGAAATCCGTTACTCTTGATTACCTGATTCAAAGGATTCTGGATGATGACAACAGTGCTGATATTTGGGTAATCAGTGCGAAAAATGATAGCTTTTGCGGTTTACGGGACAAAGGTAGAGTAATTGTCTTTGATCAGGAGCAACCAGAAGCAGCTAAACGCGCAATAGATCGCTTTTACGACTCCTACAAACAACGTAAGCAGTTACCAGAACATAAGCGGGAATCATTACCGCCGCTAATACTAATTTTGGATGATTGGTTAGTTATCGCTGACCAACTCAGTAAAGCTTACTCCGACTGGAACTATGGAGGTAAATTACTAGATGTCTTACTGATTGGCAGAGAATTTAACACCAAGTTTTTTGCTTCCCTCCAGTCTTTTAATTTGGCTGCATTGGGTATTGAAAAGATGGATTCTCAAACTCGTCTCTGCCTCAACTTACTGTTGTTAGGTAACAGGTATATAAAAAATGGTAGAGAACAAGAATCTTATGGTGTGTTGGAGTTGATTTTAAATAGGGGTGACATTATCCCTGGCAAGCAAGAAAGGGAAGAGATTAAATCTAGATACCTTCAGATCAAACCCATATCCTATAAAAATTTACGTCCTATGTTGCTTGCTTCTCTGGGTGGTTTTGTTGTGGCACTGATGCCTAAACTATCAAAACATTCTAATTCTACTAATGATGAGAAAACTTATCTGGATAGAGTTTTCGACTTGGAATTTGATTTGAGTGAGAGCAGTCAAGAATCAAAATCTCAACAGCAATTAAGTGAAGTAGCCAGCAAAGTTTTAGAATACTTCCAAAATGTGAAAATTAAAGTCCCAAAGACATTACGTGATTTGAAGAAAGCTGACAGACTTACCAGCTACTCAGAACAAGAATTAAATGCTGGTTTAAAGGAATTAATTCAATTTGAGAAGCTCAAAACTGGTGAAAACAATACCTATTTCTTACCTGATTGGTAAAGTATCTGCCGTAGTGCCGTAAATTTTAGAGACTGCACCCAAGTAGTTTATTGTTTTTGTACGGCATACGCTCAAATCACGGCAATCCTCATGCTGAAAGCATCTTAGCCTACGGCATAGTTACGGCACATTGGACACTTACGGCAGATATCCAGCATTAATTAGTTTTAGAAAAAATCCATATTTACACACCTTAATATCTGTGCATATTACTATATTTAATCGTTAAAAATGCTCAATCAATTTCATTAAATGAGGCATGAAATATGACAGGTTTTATCCAATTCCGCCAAAATAACTTTTCTGCAATTGAAAGTCTAGCTCAAAATTTAAAATCCACACTTCAAGAACTAGCAAGACTAGAGAAAGATAACAAATATTTATTTTTACAAGCTGAAGCGACAATGGTTTACAGTCTTGTAAAAAATGCTGCTAGCTCAATCCATCATTTAGTACGTCTAAATTTAGATAATGAAAAAGCTATTGCAGTAATGAAAACTGTAGCTAATTATCTACATACTGCCTATATTCGAGTCTACAAATATACTGGTTATATTGCACAGGAATTAGAACAGCTATTGCATGAAGCATTTAATCTGTTACCTTCAGGTATGACATTACAGCCTGAACTTTTTGCACCCAATGAAATCAATCCTCTTAGAGACAACAAAAATCCCATTCTTGATGTTATTGCCAAATGGTTCAAAGATAATGCTCAACGCTGGGCTTTTCAACAGCAACAAAAGTTAGATAAACAGTATTTAGATTGCATCAACAATGGTAAACAAAAGCCCCCGGTTGCAGTGCAGCTATGTCTTGATTTAGAAAGTATTACTCCTACTCCTGTCCAGCCTGTTGATTCACTTCAAGTCGTTACTCAAAAACTTGCTGTTTTAGTCGATGTGGAATTTGAAGTAGAGAGTGAAACTACACCTGACAGTTCTTGGAGTAGAGGAGATCGCCTAAAAAGTGGTGGCTGTTCTGGGACGATCGCCGACGTTAAGGGTAATAAAGCCAAAATAGATTGGGATAACGGATATTCAGAAGTTTATACCTTTGAGCAAATACACCTTTACGGCTATCAAAAGGTGGAAGCGCCGAAAAATCACACTTTTACTATCGACAATATCAAAAATTTAACCCTACGGGCTGCGCGAAAACTTGCCAGTGAGTTGGGACTGCCTCAAAAAATGAATGGGCAGGATTTGAAAAAGGAGGCGCTGATTGCTTCTCTACTCGACTGGCGGCAGCAGCAAGCTTATCAGTTTTGAGTTATGCCAAGTTCCAGAACTGGGAGTAGAGCAGGTGGCGTAAGCGGAGTGTCAGGGGCGGGGTGCTGGGTTTCGGCACTTCATAAGAATTCATTGCCCGTCCCTGACACCACCTGTTCTAAGCGAAGCGGCTTCCAGTTCGTTGGTAAGTTGTCAAGATATTAATAAAAACTGTTCATATTTAGCGATCGCGTTCAGCTTTTTTTACTTCAACTCTACTAAGAACAGGGTTAATCCTATTCGATAGGGGGGCTTCATATTTTTGAATATTTTGAAGCTAAGTTGCTATCGCTGAGGCGCAGTATAAGTATATTTGTACATTTACTTAATTTTAAGTTATAAAGGTGTCATTTATAACTTAACGGGGATATGAGGATAAAATCCGTCAAACAACTAAGAAAGTGGATTGTCGAGAAACAATCGCCCTTCTCTGCTCTCACGCAAAATGGTTCGCAGCTTCCAGATTATATCCAGCCTGATTTTATGGGCTGTAAAGACAAAAATTCGTCCGGCGAAGAAGTAGTAGGCTTTTTCAGTGCTTATCATGGCATGAAATCTAACATAGCCAACTTTTTAGCAACAGGATTACAAAATGCTGAGGATGGACAGGCTATATATGAGTTTTTACAAAATGCCGCAGATTGTGAATCTGATGACTTTTATATTTTTTATAATGAAAAATTTTTCCTAGCTTTAAATAATGGCATAGAATTTAAATTAAAAGATGTAGTTTCTATATTAAATACAAGCCAATCTAGTAAATCTGATAATACAAACCAAGCAGTAGATTGCGACAAAATAGGTCGATTCGGAATAGGATTTAAATTGGTTCATAGATTAGTAGGTGAAAATGAAGGATTGAAAGAGTTAACAGAAGAATATAAAGGGCCAATTTTGTTCAGTTGGTCTCAACCTGAGCATTTAGAAGCACTTTTAAACATTACTAATGTCCAACAAATAGAATATGATGATAATTTAACAGGAGAATACCCCTGGCTATTTAAAATTTTAATAACTAACTTTCCTGCTCAACCATTTGAGGAAATTAAGGACTTAAGTTATAAAAATAAGGTTGCATTTACAGAACAAGAATTTAGTGATTTCTTACATTTTCTTAAAAAAAATCAATCCAAATTAGAATTATCGAAACTTCAAAGAGGTTCATTATTTTTCCTAAACCTTGGTGAAGGTAAGAGCCAAGCTTTAGACAAGCATTATGAGAATGACCTTGAAAAAGGCGTGGAATGCTCTCTCAATATGCTGAAATCACTAAAGACTGTAATGTTAAAAGATAAGTATATTCAAAAACTTACTTTAAAAACTCTAGAATTTAAAATAGCTAAAGATTCCGATGCTTTTTCCAAAATAAACCCTACTGATAAAAAATGTGATATAAAATTTTTATTTGGATATTTACCTTACAAGAGAAGTGAAGAGCTTAGAGTTTATCCTAATTTTTATAAATACTTTCCAATGGGTGCTGAGGAGCATGGGTTAAGTTTTATTCTCCATTGTGATGCTTTTAAGATTGAAACTAATCGGCGAGAATTAGAAGAACTTCCAACTAACAAAGCTATTTTTAAATGGTTTGTCAGTGAATTTATCAACAAATTAGAGCAATATATTGAGAATAAACCCGATGATTTTCGAGAACTATATGCTAATATTCTCTTATCTTGTCAGCCTTCAAAAGATTGGATTAATGAGTCGCTATATCAGCCTTTAAAAGACTATATATCTGGCAAAATACCTACTGATAAAGGAAATTTCTACAGTCGGGAAAAAGTTTATATTAAAAATACAGCACTCAAGATCAGTCCTATTGACTTTGGTATTCAAGGTAAAGAGTGGTTCTATTGGAATAAAAATTCAGATAAAGAATTAGTTGATCAGGTGTCTTTACAATCTTGGAAGATTGAAGATTTGATTATTCAAGGTGATGTTGAGTTTATCAACAAATGGATAGCCAGCACCCAAGAAAAAGTTTATATGCTCTTTCTCAAAGAGCTAAATGGAATTAATGATAGTATTTGGAAAGATAATTTTGTAGAAAAATTTTGCTATCTAAAAATTTTCAAATTTACAGATAGCGAATACTATTCAATCAATGATATAAAAACTAAACCTAGCTATTTGCTTATTTGTTCTCAGGATATTTTAGCTCTGAAAAATATCCTAAAAAATAAATTAGGTTTTTTATTATCAAAAATTAATTTAGCAGATTATCAAAAAGTAGTAAGTAAACTCGAAGGCAAGTTGGAAGAGCATTTAGGAGCTAGGTTATTTACTAGAATTGCCGAAAGAACCAGCATAATAGCTTATAACTCTATTTTGTTACCAAAAGACAAAGAAAATATTTTTAAATTTTTAAGAGGACTCAAGCAATCAGAAAAATTAAAAAAACTAATTTTTTTTAAAGACAGTTTTCAAACTTTGAAGCCATTGAACGAACTGCTTTCCAGAAATATTGTTAACTTAGCCACTTGGCTACAGGCTTATCAAATTGATGATAAAGAATATTTTCCCCAACTGGATATTTATTTACTAAAAGAAAGCGAGATTTACGAGAAACTTATATATCGTGATTGGGAAAAAATTATTGGACGGGTAGAAGTAGTTTTTAATACTAATAACATCGAGCAGTTTTATCAAGATATCAACCGCTACTTTGCTGATAGTGAAAATAAGAGTCCGTTAACAGAATATCCATATATATTCACTGATGATGGTTTTAAACAAATAGCTCAGGTTTTTTACAGTAAGCATTTGGGAGAAGTTCAATCTTATAATGACCTTAAAGTTGCAATCTCATGTCTCACTAATCTTCAGTTACCAGAGAAAAATATTCTTAAATTTCTATCCCATGCACCTTTTAAAACTAACCAAGACAAGTTAGAAGATGTGATTGAGTCGATTGGAGAAGAAAGTGCTGAATTAGAACAATCTGTGATAAATAATTTAATCGAATTCACTGCAAAAAATGGTGAAGTATTTTTCAATCAGTTTTGTATTAGTTATACTAAGGAGTCAGGAATATATGTGGTTACAAATAAAAGCAACAAAAACATTTACCCCTACTATACAGAGAAATTAAAACTGAAAGAATATATAGAACGTCACTTATCAGATGAATTAAAAGCCCTACCAGCAGAATTCTATAATGAACGAGGAAATAATCAAGGGTTACTTAAGGATTCAACTTTATACCTAGAGTTGTTGGAAAAATATTTCTCGGATGAATTAATAGAAGAATTGATAAGCGTTGTTAAAGAATCTGGTATTAAAGATGTAGAAAAAGGGTTTTTGCAGTGTATTCCATCACTAACACTGGTTCAAAAAAAGGCTTATAAAAAAAGCTCCTATGAATATCAAGTATTAGAATTAGCTTGCGAATATATTACAGGTGATGAATCGTTACAAGAAGAATTTAAAAATAAAGTTAGAGTTATTGATCAAGAGAGAAGAGTTTACCCACTTAGAGAAGCTGTGAAAGATGAAATTATATTTACAATTGGTGATGAAATATATGAACTATCGCTGTCAGAGATTTTACCACGTTATCAAGACATCAGTGGAATAGTTGATAAAATGCTCAAACAGTTTAAAGGTTTGACTACTAAACTAAAAACTCTATTCGGTATTGGTGAAACAAACATAATGAATGAGGAAGTATATGAAGAGCTAAAACAAGAATTCACGCACTTAGAGAATGCTCATCAACTAGCTTTTGTAGTTTTGTATGCCAAATCAAAAAATAATATTAAACTATTAGACGAATTTACGGTAGATACAGGCAATGAATAATACATCTCATACTCAATTAAGCCAATTAAATTTTTACGTAAATGCTGACAAAAGTTTTTTTGTCAGAGGCACTAAATTATTAAATAATAATTTAAATGGGATCGAAAATCTGCTAAAAATTAATAATGAAAATCCTGTATTTAAGATTGGTGATACGTCTGTCATAATTTTAGAACCCTACTTTGATGATGATGGTAATTTTTATTGCTTTCCTTTGAAGCTTAATCTTCAACATGAGGATGAAACTCAGGAAGAACTTTTGAAAATAATGTATGATAAATGGCTATTAAAAAAGCCAAAAGCTATATCTATATCGAAAACTCGTTGGATTCAGAGTGATACGACCTTAGTTGAATACAGTACAGAAAATATTCAGCTTGTTATTGGTTTTTCACCCCAATACTCTGTTTATCCCAACACCTATGCTTTACCAGAAGAACAATTACCTGAATGGGTTCAAGAATGGATATCTGATGATGCTTTAAAAATTGAATTTTTAGCGGCATTAGGAGTTCACACAGAAATATCTAATCTTGTAAAACTAAGAATTTACCTAGAAAATCAAAATGAACCTAAATTTAATAATCTCGGAGCAATTAGCGATTATCCGAGTCTGTGTAGCAACACGCTAAAATGGTTATGTGAGGCAGGTGTTCAATTTAGAGAAAATGAGAAAGCTGCTTTATCAATTATTAGACGTATCTATGACTCAGTTGAAACAGAATCAAATCTGTCTTGGCTATCAATTGAATCTATCAATGATAATCTAATTACATATAACCTACAAAAAACAGCCAAGACTAAGTATTACTTTGATGAAAAAAGATATCAGGCATTATCCAATTTGGAAATTGACCTAAAATTAATTTTAAAAATTATCAAATCTCAAGGCTGTTTACTTATAGATAAAAGATGTTATCCAGATCAATTCAACATAGAATCTGCTAAATCGATTGTTCTTGCTCTAAAATTAGATACTGATTTGCTATCTAAAAATTCAATAAATTTTCAGGAAGATTATTATAGAGCTTGGCTAATAAAAATTAAAAATAAATTTTCAATCAAGTTATATGATGGCAAAATTCCTTATAAGCTTCTTTTCGAGAATCATCTAGTAAAATCTATTATTCAAAACGATATTGATATTGATACCAATATTAATATTATCTATATTAATTTTCAGTTGCTAGATTCTATTTCTCAACTACTAGAACAACTGATCAATAAGTCTAATTTTACAGTTGACGACCTCAATTATTTTAAAGAAGCGAAAAAAGCAAACAAAGAAGACATTAAACTTGAACTTGCTGCTAAACAAAACACTATTGATACTTTTGAACGTCCTGAGATAGAGGTAAAATGTAAAAATGACTTTAAAGATAGCCGTCCACTTCAAGAATTAGCAGCATTTACATCAAAATTAATAACTAGCTTAAATCAACAAAAATCAGATTGGAGAGGCTACATTTATCATTTTAGTCACATAGAAAATGCTGTATCGATTCTAAAATCTGCCTCAATTTTACCTAGAGGTCAAGCAAGGTTTCAAGATTCAGCCGGAAAAGATTTAATTGGCAGAACTAATGATGACATCAAAAACAAGTTTTCCCGCTTTTATTTTAGACCCCTTACACCTACACAATGGCATAATGAACTATTAGGTAGCCGAGAGAATATATCTGCAATTTGTCCAGTTCCTATATTTTTCTGCTTCAAAATCGAAGATGTATTGAAGACTCATGGTGCTAGATGTGCTGTTAGCAATGGCAATTTAGCTACTGACTGGGCGCGTTATGGTAATAGTATAGAATTTTTAGATTATTTTGATTTTGATAATATATATAATTATTTTGGAGAAGCAAATTATAAAATTGCCTCTCAACAAGAATTTATAGTAAAAAATGGGCTTCATTTCTCTAAGGATACAGATTTTAAAATTATATGTAGGAATATGCAGGATGAAGAAGCCTTAATAAACCTGATAGGGATTGATTCAAAGTATGTGAATAAAATAGTCATAGATCGCTCATTTTATAATGATATCAATCCATTTATAGAAGTTAAAAAATCAGATGCCGTTATTAACTTAAGCATTAGACAGCTAAATGATAAATTAATAACCGGAAAAATTCGTTTATTTTCATCTCATGGTTATATTCACTTAAAATCTATTTCCTCTAATGCCCAAGATATTATAGATATACAACTAGATAAAAAATTAATTGTAGAGGCAAAAACTAATATTCGCTTAGAATTTGAGCAGATTCCACCTTTTTCAGTTTATTTTGTTGAAGATAGAAAAAATTGGCTAATTTATCAATATGAGTGTTGAAACAATTAAAAGGGACATTTTGTATCTCAGTATTAAATTATAGCCAACACTATTAATTGTGTTATACTGATGTCTGCCTTTGCTCAAATAATAACACCATATTTTTAATAAATTCACTAAAAGTAAAAAGGTTGAGCGCGTTTTTCCTAAAAATCATTTGTAAACATTATTCTTATGAAAAACCAAACATATAAGCACTTAGTAGGCAATCGTTTAAAATCTAAATACTACGTTTATACCTAAAAAAATCCAAGAGCATTATTTAAAATCACTAGATGTCTACATCTCTTTATCACATCACCCATATAAATAACTTAACCTCCATATTGAACACTGGGGGATTGATAGCAAATAGTAGACTTAGACAACAACAAACCAACTATATTGACATTGCACATGAACATATCCAAGATAGACGCGCCACCACAAAAGTCCCTTGTAATGGTGGTGGATCTTTACATGATTACGTACCCTTTTATTTTGCCCCTCGTTCCCCCATGCTCTATGCTATTCATAAACAAAATATAGATAGTTATAGTGGTGGACAACAGCCAATTATCCATTTAGTTTCAGAAGCATATACCATCAAAACTTCCGGTCTGAAATTTGCATTTACAGACGGACACGCTATCATGGCGTATAGCGATTTTTATCAGGAAATATCTGATTTACAATCTGTCATTGATTGGAAATTAATGAAATCAAAATATTGGGCTAATACCCCAGATGACCCCAACCGCAAATGGCGAAGGCAAGCAGAATTTTTAGTTTATGAATACTGTCCTTGGACTTTAATTCAAGAGATAGGCGTAATCAATAGCATTATTAGACAACAAGTACAACAAATCCTTGCCAACTTTAATCTAGAAACATCGGTGAAGATTTATTCAAGTTGGTATTATTAAAAATTTTTATAAATTAATGTAATAATATTTAAATTAAGTAGCTAATTAATCTAGTATAATTTTAGTCATACGTCAACAGTAACTGGTAATAATTTATTACCAGTTACGACTATCAATTACTCAAACTACATCTGTCAAAATAGCAGCTATAATTATTTAATACCTTCAAAGCAATGATTGAAATTAAGCAAGGCAACTTATTAACAGAACCAGCCCAAGCCTTAGTAAACACAGTTAATTGTGTGGGTGTCATGGGTAAAGGTATAGCCTTGCAATTTAAACAAGCTTATTCAGAAAACTTCCGCCAATACGAAAAAGCTTGTCGTGCCGGACAAGTGCAGCCCGGACAGATGTTTACTGTTGCCACAGGTAACTTATTTAACCCTCAGTACATTATTAATTTCCCCACCAAACGCCACTGGAAAGGTAAATCTAAATTAGATGATATCAAAACCGGACTGGTGGCATTAGTTGCCCAAGTACAACAACTAGGTATCATCTCCATCGCCATTCCTCCACTGGGATGCGGTAACGGCGGCTTAGACTGGGCTGAAGTAAAACCCTTAATCGAATCAGCCTTTACCCCACTGCCAGATGTCCGCGTCATTATCTTTGAGCCAAGCGGCGCACCCGCAGCAGCACAAATGCCAGTGACCAGCAAAACACCAAATATGACTCGCGCCCGTGCTTTGTTCATTCGCTTGCTGGAATTGTACGGCATTCCCGGTTATGAATTAACTAAACTAGAAATCCAAAAACTCGCTTATTTTTTGCAGGAAGCAGGTGAACCACTGCGCCTTGAGTACGTAAAACATAAATATGGCCCCTATGCCCATAACCTAAATCATGTTTTAAAACACATAGAAGGGCATTACATTCGCGGTTATGGAGATGGCACAGCCAAAGCCGAAAGCGCAGAAATTTACGTCTTACCAGCCGGGAGGGAAGCAGCACAGGCATTTTTAGCCAATGACGCATCAGCCCAGAAGCGGTTAGAGCGAATTAGCAACCTGATTATCGGCTTTGAAACCCCTTATGGCATGGAATTATTGGCCACAGTTCACTGGGTAGCCACTAAAGAAGCTCTAACCGCCCAAGAAAGTGAGCAGGCGATACAATTAGTGCATACATGGAGTCAGAGAAAACGCACCATCTTTAAAGCAGAACATATACGCAAAGCTTGGCAGCGATTGCAACAGCAGAATTGGTTAAGTGCAAATTGAAATGTGAAGGACAATAGCCCTGACTGAAAGAAGTCTGATTCAAGCTTATGAGCAAGTCAGGGGTTAATGCCAACCCCAAAGATGCCAAGGATTACTCACATGGTTCTAGCTGTCCAGTTAGTGAACCATCACCCGAAAGCGATCGCCCCTCGTAACTAGCAGTACCTAGTGCAGCCTCTAGCCCCACTAGGTACTGCTAGACTTTTTTACTAAGATTAACATTTCAGCTTGGCGTATGGATGTCTGTATTCCCAGTTATGTTAGGATTTTCTGTCATGAAGACGGGCAGTGGCAGGGTACTACCTACGACCAGCCGTAGGCGATCTCTACGTTCCCTGCGGGACGCTACGCAAACGCAGCACTAAGTAAACTCAATTTCAGCAACTCCTCTATCAATACCAATTTCATAGGCATCCACTTCAATAAATCTGCCTCTCGCTACCCAATAATTTTTGAATTTCTTTCAATTGATTATTTTGGTACATCTATACTATAATTCACCGGATAAGTGAGATTTTAAATATTTACTCTAAAAGGTGGTGGCACAATGACATCAAAACATTCTATTGAAGAAAGTTCCAATCCATTACCAAAACTAAACTATATTCCGTTGCTTGACAAAGTTCTACAATTAATTCAGACCAGGAAAATTTTTAAATTATCTCAAGATAAAAATAAACTGCGAATATCAGCTTATGAGATTGCGTATGAAATTGCTATGACTGCAAAACAGCAATCAGCAAAGCAGCAATCTCTAAATATTTTAAACCAAGAAATAGGTATTAAAGCTGCAACTGTAAATTTTATTTCAGAGACGGACTTTTACTCTAAAATTCAAGCTATTAGGGATGAATTAAGAAAACAACTGCATAATGTTTGTGGAGAAAATCAAACCCAAGCTTGGTTAACAAATCTTAGTACATCATTGTCTGATTTTAATGATAATCAGCCATCTTTACCATTTACCTATCCTTTTAACAAGCCTTATAGTTTTACATCTCAGCGCTTAACTATCGAAAATAGTTTGGCGGAAGAGAGACGCAAGGGTAGTGATTCAGTCATCAAGGCTCATCATTTAAATGTCAGATTTGAAGGCATATCGCAGTTCGATAATAAGTTGTTAGAAAGTCTTAGGCTTTATATAGATAAAATAGCTAATTATGATAGCAGTGATTGGCAAGAAATCACGGATATTCTAACAGAAATATCACAACAAAAAAACTCTGAGTTAACTGAATTAAGAAGAATAGTAGATACGGAATCTCTACCCAGACTGTTACGTGACCTCAAAATAGACTATCTAGATTATTTGAGAATAGAATGTGCCAAAACTAATACAAGTAGCTCTAATTCCAAAGGTTTTGAATGTTTAGAAACTTTAATCAATCGGTTGAGGTTGCTATCAGATTATATTAACGAACCAAATTTAGATAATGCACATTTTGAAGTTAGTTATTTATTGGAACAAGCGATAAATCTTAGGACAGCTTTTTCTCAAGCAGATGCTTTTGATAAATTACCTATCATTCCTGAGTATGAAGGAGTTATAGGCGAAAGCATAGATAAAGAAAAAGACATTAAAGAATTTAATTTGGGTGTGAGGTTAAAGTTGAATGGTTCCGTAAATGCTTATGATGAGAAATCTGTACTTGATTACTACATGACTGAACTTGACCCTAACAGTCCACGGCATCAAGAACAATTAAAAGACCCAGCCAAAGCTAAAAACTTTAAAACAAAGGTTTTAATTATTGCTTGTCTCTACTATTTTATTTTTGCTGTCGATGAAGATGGCAAAGTTGCTGATAAAGATTATAACCCTATTCCTAAGTTTGAGACAGATGTTCTAAACAAATTAAAATCCGGCACTGCTTCTAATGAAGAAGTAAAAAATGTGTTATGCAACATTAGTAATTTAATATTGAATCAGGATGCTTGGCAGGTTAAACAGAAGTTAGCATCTTTAAAAGATTTGTTACAAACTTTTCTTGAAAAGAAAGAAATATTACCTCCTTTTTCCAAAGCAGTTCAACTATGTATTAACACAGCTATTCTCAATAAAACTCCTTCAAGAATTATTAATTCTCGTAATTTTCTTAAAATTGATTTAACTCAAGAAAACCAATCAGAAGCCAAAGCAAAAACTAGGGAGGCTTTAGGATATATCGAGGTTGTAGAACCTACTGTTAATTTGCAATCTCTTACATCACTAGCTGCCACTTTTACTTTTGACGATGTTCGCTATTTCACAGATAGCAATAAACAAAACTTTTCAATTAAATATGATACCACAGGGATTAAAGTATTACCAATTGTATTTTATCCTATTGCTCACAATGCTGAAACAAATGAATGGGAAAATCATCCCATATATGAAAAATATTATGAATCACAAAAACTTATTGCTATTTACTGGAGACCTAAGCAAGCCAGAGAAACTATATTTAATAATAGTCAATCCCCAGAAGCGAGAATATATAGGCAGGTATTTACTTTACTCACTTACTTGTGCATCAATATTTGTCGAGAGCAAATTAGTCTTAAGAGCCAGTCTGTCGATGAGAAACTGTTCATACCTATTTTTAGATTGCATCTAAAAGATATTCAAGATTCGACAGAAGATGAAATATTCCTTAGTTCTTTATCAAAAGCATTAGCACATATTTTACGCAGAGATTGTCTGTCCGATACTCAGGGAATTAATGCTAAAAAATATAACTATAACAAAAAAGAAAACAAAGAATATAAACCAAAAGATTTTGATTTCCGCGTCAACAATGCTTTGTCATCAATGTACGCTTTAGTTCCTAAAACTTTTGAGTTTAAAGGAGGGTCTCAACCTCAACTGGATAAACTAGCAATTATAGTAGTTTCTAGCTGGTTAAGTGATGCTGTTTGGGATGAAAAAGACAAAACAGCTAAAATTTCTAATATTTATGGTGAAATTATTGTCATTAATAAAGTCTCTGATACAGCAGTAAAAATTGAAACTATTAAAACGTTTGCTGATAATCAACCACACTCGAAAATATATACGCAGCCAGAGATTATCAAAGATGAAATTAGCAAGCTTTACCAACAAGGTTATCAACATTTTTTATATATAGCCAAGGCTCCATATAGTAGAAGCTTGGGTATAACTAAATTGGAATCCGACCCTGATTCATTATTCTTTATGTCTCAGAGTGTAGTCCAGTATCTTAAACAAGACAAATCAGATATTAAGCTGTATCCAATATTTATGGATACCTACCCTGCTATAAACTTAACTCGCGGAACAGTTGATTCTTTTTACATTCCTGATACTGAAGAGTTGGAAAAGTTATCAAAGGATAAAAGCCAACAAACTAGAGTATTTCTTAACCTTTTTACAGGACGTTCTGTAGATAAACAGCGTACATTTTTTAACAGTGTAGTTTGTTACAGCACTTTATTAAATATTTATGATGTTGCTGATACAAGAGATATTATGACAGGGCTTCTGGATAAAGATTCACCTTTGCAACAAGCTATTGTGCAATACATTACTTTATTTCACTTTTCTAGATACGAAGTTAATCGAAATATAGCATTTAAGCTGAATCCTTACAGTAAGTTAATTGGAGATGAAGGAATTGGTACAGTCTCTACTTATACTTATTCAAATAGAAACATCAAATTTAATAATTTAGCCTTTTTGACTAGCATCAGGAGTGCGCTTTATGGCAGATGATTTAGGCATTAATTTAGGTCGGGTATTTGAAATAAGTTTTAATATCGGCATCCTAACTTATTTTCAACACTCCAAGTTTCAACATTCCTATGACGATGTATATCTAACACCGTTAAGTAATTTATACTTACATAAAATACAACAAGCTGTTGCCAAAAATTACATAGATAAATCTCATAAAGAGATTATAGGAGACTGGGTAAAGTTGTTTATCCAAAAAGGTTGGATTTCAGGCTATAGCTTTATTCGAGAGTATATAGAAGCAACTGGCTGGCGCAATAAAAGCAAAATAGAAATTCTTTATTTTCAGTGTGACTTCTACGGCGACAACTCCTTTGGCATTTTAGACAGAAATGAAATAGTTTGCTACAAAGAAATTTTGGAGAGCCAGGGATTTGAAAATGTAGATATCATCCGATACAAAGACACTGGTGAATTTCTGAAAGCTGATACTCTCTTATTGACTCGGTATTTAGATAAATATCGAATATTGACTGTAGACCTATCTACCTTTACTACTTCAGCTATTCATTCTGTAACTGACTTAAATAATATCCAAACCTTACAAGATTCATTGCGTACCGAGTTGAACTATGTGCGCTCTAAATCTAGCTTTTGTGGACTTGGTATAGATACTGGTAATAGTAGCAACAAGGACAATAAGCTTAACGAGATTTATTCTAAGGAATTAGTGCAATACTTCTCTGCTTTCAAGACGAAAGATAAAGAAGCTGTGAAAGTTATCCAAGCCTGTAGTTACGCCTGGAGCTTTTATAAATTTTTACTGGGATCAGGTACGATATCCCCCACTGATCCAGTTAAGTTTAACTGTTTTGGGTATAGTGACAGGATGATTAACGGCATTACCCTTACTAAAGAAAAAGATGATGGTCAAGATAGCCTAAAAATATTAAAAACTTGTTACAAAATTTACAAAGATAAAAGTTTCAAAGATATTAATGAGAGCCGCAGTAGAGTCCTTCAAGTTATTAAAAGCAACGCAGCTAGAAACTTTCAGAATGGTAGAAGATTCGTTACAGATATAGTTGAAGCCAAAAAGGATACAATAAGTTACATTCAGAATACTGAAGTTTTTGAGGCTGACAAACACTTCTTTAATACGGCTGGTATTGTACCTGAATCAGTAAAGCAATCCCTACAACTAACAACAACAAAATTCAGAGATGCCCACGCAGAGTTAATACATCGGGCGCTTGCAGATTCTAGAATAGCCTTTTTGTTTTTAACTGGAAATCCCGGAATTGGTAAAACTACAGCAGTTGCAAAGCAAATTATTGAACAGTTAAATGAAGGTTCGCTCTTGATATATATCAGTCCTCGTATTCAGGTAAACAGGGATATTATCGAGAAGTTTAAGGAAAAAACGGATCTAAAATTATTTGACGATAATTTGATTTGTATTAATACAAACAAAAGAATAATTGATTATGCCAAAGGCCGCTATGCTGTTGAATACCATAGCAATAAACTTCACGGAAATCATTCAATAGGACAGGTTAAATTCTTAGATGCCAATACTTTAAAAGACAATACATTTGAGCTTTCAAGTGAATTAGTTAGATATGCAGATAACTTAATACAAGTGGAGAGACGGGACAAAGTTGGAGTGTTAGCAAGTTTATGTGAAGCAATTCACACCTGTATTATTAATCCTGATTTACCTAACAATATTGTTGCCACTGCGTCAATTCAATCACTTAAGGAAACTCGCTACGGTAATACTTTAAAGCATTTCAGCAGAATATTTAGCAGTGCTTATAATTCCTCAAGCACACCACCTGGAATTATTCCAAAAAAGATGAAAGAAATCGCCAGTCGTATGAAAAATATTTTCATTATGATTGACGAAATTACAGGTTCCCAAGAAGGAGTAGCTTTTCTGCATGGCATTTTAGACTTTATAGAAGAATATGATTTATTAAATCCTGAGTATGGCTTTAATGTTAAGGTGATTACTGCTGACGCATCACTGACAATCCAGGACGTAGTTAACAGTCATCTTACTAACAATCAGGTTCAAGGAGACAAAATATTTGTTAGGCAAATTGCAAACTCTATAGATCAATGTTTATCAATTGAAGAATTTGAATTTTTAAGTAAGCCTGCAACTATAATCAATGCAAATTCATATCCTGCTAATAAGCTAACTATTAATTATCAAGTGTTTATAGAATCATTAAACTCAGAAAAAGTTGCAGATGATAATCTAAACTTAGATACTAATGTTGCTGAAAAAATAAAAAGTGATATTTTAAAACTGCTGAAAGCTAATGATGGTCAAATTATAGTTTATATTCAAAATAAGAATAGCCTTAAACAATTAATTACTAACATTTCCAAAGAAAGACCAAGCTTTAAGCTATATCAAGAGTATCTGGAAATACACGCTAGTTTGTCAGATAGCAAAAGTGTTGAATGTTAAGAGAAATCCG